>JAKSSZ010000023.1 GCA_024402835.1 Alphaproteobacteria bacterium
ATAAAAAAACCGTGAATAAATCACGGTTTCTTTTTAGTCATCTGTGTCTGCAAAACGATACGCTTTTTTACGTCTGCCACTATCTAATTCTTTTTTACGTAATCTAATAGTAGCTGGTGTAACTTCTACCAATTCATCATCTTGGATATAAGACAATGCTTCTTCTAATGAAATCTTGCGTGGCGGAGCCAAGAATAATTTTTCATCAGCTGTTACACTACGAACGTTTGTTAATTGTTTTCCCTTTACAGGGTTTACTTCGATATCGTTTTCTTTGCTGTGTTCACCAACAATCATACCGCTGTAAACTTCTGTTTGTGGACCAACAAATAATACACCACGTGGTTCCAAATTGTGTAAAGCGTATGTTGTTGTTGCACCTTGTTCCATGGAAACTAATACACCGGGTCTGTATTGTGTAATTGGACCACGGTATGTGTCGTATTTATCAAACACACGGTTCATAATACCTGTGCCACGTGTATCTGTTCTGAATTCTGATAAATAACCAATCAAACCACGTGATGGTGCAGAAAACACAATACGTGTTTTTCCAATGCCTGATGCTTTCATTTCTGTGATTGTTGCTTTGCGTTTTGTCATTTTCTCAATAACAACGCCACTGAATTCATCATCAACGTCAATAACAACTTCTTCGATTGGTTCCAATTTTTCGCCATTTTCGTTTGTTTGCATAACAACACGTGGACGTGATACAGATAATTCAAAACCTTCGCGGCGCATTGTTTCTATTAAAATACCCAATTGTAATTCACCACGACCAGATACTTCAAAAGATTCATTGTTTTCACTTTGTGTCACTTTCAATGCGATATTTGTTTCGGCTTCTTTGAATAATCTTTCGCCAATCATACGGGATGTCATCTTTTTACCAGATTGCCCCGCCAATGGTGATGTGTTTACAAAAAATGTCATAGTTAATGTTGGTGGGTCAATAGGCATTGCTGGTATTGGGTCGTTTACAGATAAATCACATAATGTATCTGCAACGGTCGCTTTTGAAAATCCAGCGATAACAACTATATCACCCGCCGAAGCGCTTTCACGTGATACTTTATTTACACCTTGGTGTTCTATGATTTTTGTTATTTTTGCGTTTTCTATAAATTCGCCTTTCATATTTATGGCTTTTACAGATTGTCCGACTTTAACTGTTCCACTTTCTATTTTACCTGTTAAAATACGACCAACGTATGGGTCGGCTTCTAATGTTGTAGCCAACATGGTAAATGGCGCATCTAATTGACATCTGTCCCCGTTACAATCTGGGGCAGGGACATGGTCAACAATCAATTGAAATAGTGGGGTTAAATCTTTATTTTCGTTATTTATATCTTTTAAATCACGAATTGCCCAACCATCACGACCACATGAATACAAATATGGGAAATCTAGTTGAGAATCCGTAGCCCCCAATTTATCAAACAAATCAAATGTTTCTGTTAAAACTTCGTCTGGACGGGCATCATTACGGTCTATTTTGTTTATGCATACAATAGGGCGCAATCCCAATTTTAATGCTTTGGATAAAACAAATTTTGTTTGTGGTAATGGGCCTTCGGCGCTATCTACCAATAAAACAACACCATCAACCATAGACAAAATACGTTCTACTTCGCCACCAAAATCTGCGTGTCCCGGTGTGTCAACGATATTTATTTTATATTCACCCCATTGAACAGAAGTTGGTTTTGCAGAAATTGTAATACCGCGTTCACGTTCTATATCACCACTGTCCATAACACGGTCATCAACATGTTCGTTATCACGAAATGTTCCGGCTTGTTTTAACATATTATCAACCAAAGTTGTCTTACCATGGTCAACGTGCGCAATTATTGCAATGTTTCTAATTTTCATGTTTTACATCTCTTTTATAAAAAATTCCCCATAATCTATAAAGGAAAATGGGGAGTTAAAATTTTGGTTGCGGAGATAGGATTTGAACCTATGACCTTCAGGTTATGAGCCTGACGAGCTACCGGGCTGCTCTACTCCGCGATAAGCACAACATATTATATACGAAAATATTTAACAGTCAAGTTTTTTCTGTTTTTGACCTATATCTTGAAAAACTTAAATTTTATTGCTAGAATGCCAATAGTTTAATCTTTTCGGAGTCAAACGTATGAAATTAAAAGAAAAATGGTTACATTTATGGCGTGATTTTATGGGAACGGCAATTGTTCAATGGCCTATTGCTATATTTTTCGCTGTTTTAATATGGTTCGTTTATGTTACATGTTGTACACATGTTCAAAACAAACATATTTTGAAAAAATATTCTAAAAAACCGGCAATCGTTGTTTTATGGCATGGTCGTTCTATGATGCTGGCACCGGTTATGAAATTATATAACATGCGCACGTGTTCTTTGGCAAGCCGTAACAAAGATGGTCGTATGATGGCTAAATTGTTAAAGTTATTTGGTGCCACGAAAAGTATTTATGGCACAGACCATGATGGTGGGGTTTCTGCCCTGCGCAAGGGGGTTCGTATATTGCAACGTGGAAATCGTTGTATAGTTATGTGTCCAGATGGCCCATCTGGTCCATCTATGCGTATAAAAGACGGTGTTTTATATTATGCAAAAATGAGTGGCGCACCAATTATACCTGTTTGTTTTACGTGTTCAAAGCCATGGTTTCAAAAACGTTGGGACAGATACTTGGTTGCAAAACCTTTTTCTAAAATAATTGTAAATGTTGGTAATCCTATACCTGTGCCATCAAAAATGACAAAGCAAGAATTTGATGCTTTGCGTGTAAATATAGACAATATTATGATAAAACAATTAAGAACATTGGATAAAACTTTCAATTTATTCAAAGTAGAAGAAAATTTGACGGCAACAGAATTTAAAGAACATCAACGTGCTTTGCGTAAACAGAAAAAAAGTAAATAAATGAAAACACCTCGTTGGTTTTTGAAACGTAGCATAATTGCTTATTTATTAGTTCCGTTTTCTTGGATATATAATTTATTTTCTGTTATTGTTTTCAAATTTCGTAAAAGACACGAATATGTTTCCAGACGTCCAATAGTTTGTTTTGGAAATATATTGTCAGGTGGTGTTGGAAAAACCCCGATAGTTCGTCAGGTTGCTAAATTTCTGGATGCGCCTGTGGTTATGCGTGGATATAAAAAAACTAACGAAACTGATAATATTGGGGATGAAGCAAAAATGCTTTCTGCCGATGGATTACAAGTTCATGTAGGAAGCCGAAAAAGCAATTTGATTTTATTAAACAAACAAAAAAGTAATACACCAATAGTTATGGATGATGGATTCCAAAATTCATCTATAAAAAAAGATATTTCTGTTTTGGTTTTTGATGAAGGAATTGGATTCGGTAATGGCTTTTTATTACCCGCAGGTCCAATGCGTGAAAAGAAAAATGCCACGATGCGTGCAGATGCAATTTTGGTAATAAAACGAAAAAAAGCAGCAAAAGATTTTTATTTACCAACAAATATACCTGTGTTTTATGCAAACAATAAAGAAAATATGCCGTTCAAATCAAATACGTCTGTTATTGCTTTTGCGGGGATTGGTTACCCACAAAAGTTTTTCAATAATATTTCTGCTAATGTTATAAAAAAACGTGCTTTCCCAGACCATTATCAATATACAGATGAAGATATAAACACTTTATTAAAATTGGCTAAAAAACATAATGCAAAATTATTAACGACCGAAAAAGATTGGGTCAGATTACCAGATTGGGCTAAATCAGAAATACAATTTTCTGCGCTATCAACAGAAATAGAAGATAATTTTTATACTTGGCTGGAAAACAAATTAAAGGGATAAATTTATGATAGTTGTTGATATGCAAATAAATCCATTAACAAAAATAGATGGGTATCAGGCATTAATGGACATACAACGTGTAGCGAAAACATGTTATAAAACTAATAAAGATACAGATGATATAGAATCTGCAAAAAGAATAGTTAAACGATTGCTGGATTCTGGACATCATACAATGTTGGAATTTTACGATATTACTATGAATTATGTTGGGAATGTCGCAGCATATAAAGATCTCAGAACTCACAGGCATTCTGTGTGGGCGGTAGAGAGTACACGTTGGTGTAATTATAATAAAGATAAATTTGGCAACGAAATAAAGTTTTTAAAACCAATTGAATTAAAACCAAATACCCCAGAATATGAAATATGGGTTCAAGCAATGAAAAATCTTGAAAGTTCGTATATGGAAATGGCAAAACTTGGATGTAATCCAGATCAGTTATCTTTGTTATTGCCACAATCAACGGCTGCTGAATTTAATGTTCGTGCAAATTTGCGTGAATGGCGACATATATTTTCTTTAAGAAGTTCTGTTGCTGCTACGGGACATGCCAGACCATGTGTAAAACAATTAATGGATCCAACTTTGGAATTATTTCATAAACAAATCCCTGTGGTATTTGATGATTTATATGAAAAAATGAAACAAAATCAAAGATAAAAGGTATAACTATGACAACAGTGACAAAAAAAATTAAAATTTCTGGGGTTGGTATTCATTCTGGATTGCCAGTTAATATGATTGTTTGTCCGTCAAAAAAAACAGGAATATTTTTTCAAAGAACAGATTTGTCAAATTCTGATTTAATACCTGCTGTGTATAGTAATGTTGGCGATACAATGTTACGTAATACAACAATTGGTAATACAAATGGTGCTTGTGTAAAAACCATAGAACATTTTATGGCTACTTTGTTTTTGTTGGGTATAGATTCTGCGATTATTAAAATAGACGGCCCAGAGACACCAATTTTAGATGGTAGTGCTTTTGAATTTTATAATTTATTAAAAGATTATGTTGCTGCTAAAACCAATATGAAAAAGATTTTGGTAAAAAAAACAATAATTGTTCATCGTAATGATTTATTGAAAACAATGCCATGGGTTAAAAGAATAAAAACTCTTTTTTATAATATATTTTTTGGGCGCAGTGGAAATGGTTATGTTAAATTATCACCAAATAATAATGCATTAAATATAAAAGCAACATTGGTATATGCTGATAAAATTATCGGAACACAAAGTTATAGTTGTGTGTTGGATGGTTCTAAAAAAACAACAAATGTTTTTATAAAAAATATAGCACGGGCCAGAACTTTTGGAAAATATTCTGAATGGGAATTTTTAAAAGCACATGGAATGGGGCGTGGCGCAAACGAACATAATGTTATAGCATTAAACGACACCGGCGATAACACATTGAATAAATTATTATGGCCTGATGAATTTGTTAGACATAAAATTATAGATGCTGTTGGTGATATGTTTACCAGTGGCGGTTCTATTTATGGTGATTTGGAATCATACAAAGGCAGTCATGCTTTGAATAATTTGGTTTTGCGTAAATTGTTCAGTAATCCAGAAAATTATGAAATAGTGGGAACAAAGTAAAATGAAAAAGTTTATATTCTTATTTTTGTTATGCTTATCGGCTTGCACAAATACCGTAAAAAAAGATTACGGTTTAACAAAATTAAATACAGAACCATCTAATTGCGAGTTTTTATATACAATATCATCAAATGCCAGTGTTTATACAGAAATAGCGGCTTATGAATATCTGGAACAGGCAATTGTATCCCAAGACAAAAATGTTGATTCTTACTTTGTTATAAAGCAATCTTTACAAGAAAATGAAGATGCTATTTTTGGTCCAAAAAATACATATAAATTACAAGCAAAAGTTTATAAATGTAATTTTTAATCTTTATTTCTTTTGTGTATTTGTGTTATAATCTTATACACAGAGAGAGAATTGATAAACCAAGTAGTAAATATTAACCATAAAAAATACGCAACAGGTTTGTTTTGGCAACCTGTGGGGGTTGGTATTACTGCACATAATTATGCAAGAAAATTATCCAAAGCATCTAATAACAAATATAATTTATATGCTGAATATCGTAATTCTATTGGCCTTTGTGATGTTCGTCATGGCAACAGGGCTGGTATGTCTGTGCTGGCTGTGGAAATAAAAGAATCTTTATCGGAATATACATCGTTTTGTTGTGTGTTTAATATAAATGGTAAATTTTATTTAATAGCAGTTCGTAATGAAATTATAATCAAAGATGAATTAATAAGTGATATTGATTTAGCAAAACATGCAATAAAAGATTTATTAAAAATACCTGATTGGGGTCTGATAATTGCTCCTGATGGATTTGAAATATCAAAAGCACATGAAAAAAACATAACAGAAATTGTTCGTGGTATTGGTGGTATAAAACTACGCAATATAAACATTTTAAAATCTGGTATACCATCTATTATTTTTGTTATTTTGTTTGTTGCGTTGGCTATGTATTTAATAAAAAGTCCAATCGGACAATTGTTTGCGCCAAATAATATACAAAATCAGTCGCCAGAACTTGCAGAAGAATATAAACGCCAATTGGAAGAAAAAAATAAAGAATTGGATGCGCAATTTGAAATAAAAAAAGTTGAACCTATTGTTTTACCGTATGATTATTTGCCAGATGTTTCTGCGCGTTCAGAACTTTGTTTCAAAGCAATTGGTTTTGTTATGCAACCGATTGCCGGTTGGAATCAAACGTATGCAAAATGCGACGAAAATTATGTAACTGCTTCTTTCAGTCGTGATTTTGGTTCTTTGAATGATTTTTATACAATTGGAACAAATTTAATGCCCGGTGCCATAGTCCAAGAATTATCAGAAAATGAAATTATTGTTCGTGCAAAACTTCCAACTTTGCCTGTTTCTTCTTCGTTGGAGGAAAAAGACGCTGATACCGTTATGCGTGATATTAAAACTATTTTCCAAACATTAAATACACAGGTTGATATAAATGTTGTTGTTGATACTGTGTCTAATGGTGTTGATACCAAAGATATTAATGTTGTGGAAATTGCTGCATCTTCTAAATTAATTCCCAAAGAGTTTATAAAAATATTTCAAGATTTTAATGGGGTGTATATGACATCTGCAGTTTGGAATATGAAAACGCGTATATGGAATTACGAAGTAATAATTTATACAAAATAAAAGGTGGAAAAATGGTAAAGAAAATATTTATGTTTTTGGTTTTATCTGTATGTAGTATATCGGTTTCTTTTGCAGAAGATATAGAAGAAACTGTTTCAGAAGATGAAATTACAGAAATAGAAGATGTCCAAGAAGAAACACAAGATACATCGGCGCCAGATGAAATAGAAATGGCAGATGATATGTCTGCACAGGCAATATCCGATTATGATACAACGGGTTCTTTGTTTGAAAAAATTACTTCGTTGGAACAAGAAAAAATTGTAATGCAACTTGAAAAAGAACGTGCGCAATTAGAATTAGAAATGGACAGATTAAATGCGGAAAAAATGAAAGTTCAATTGGAAATTGATACTTTGTCCGGACGTGCAGACCAACAACAAAAAGAATTAGAAGTCGCAAAAGCAGAATTAGAAGCCCAAGCAAAGAAAATAGAAGCACAAATGGAACAATTGGAATCTGCCGAAGATGAAAATTCTAATGTATCAGCACCGGTTGTTGCAAAACCAAAAACAGAAAGTTCTTCTATGGGGAAAAAATATAAATTGGTAAATGTTGTTGGTGTGGGAAGTCAATTACAAGCCACCATAGAAGATTTATCTAGCGGACAAAATAAACGTATATCTGTTGGAAAACAATTAGATGGTTATACGGTAAAATCTATCTCTTTGGATGATGGTATTGTTTTTGAAGCCGAAGATGGAACTACAGAAACTTTAAATATTGGAAAATAAAATGTTTGAATCTGGTAACGAACAAAATAAAACTGTAAATTATTCTTTGCCTGTTGGGTTGGAAAATGCTGGCAACAAAGAAATACTGGATTATTTGTTTTCTAATGGAAATAAATTATTAACTTCTTCCACCGAAGAATTTG
>JAKSSZ010000024.1 GCA_024402835.1 Alphaproteobacteria bacterium
TTTTATTACAAAAATCAATGGTGTTTCGTATGCTGGTGTAAAAGGGGATACTGTTATAGATTTAACAAGTATAGATTCTGTTATATTACCCAGTGCATATTCTATGGATGAGTCTGGTTCGTTGGTTTTGGCTAAACAACAACAAAATACAAACTATAAAAATTATATTGCTTTGAATAATGCTTTGACTTTAACAGATACAAATTATAAGTCCAAAGTTGATGTAATTGCTAATTCATCTGTGATACCAACTTTATATAGTAATGATACTGCAACTTTATATGATGCATTGGGGTTTTCAGATAAACAATCAGATTTACAAACAAATTTTTATAATTTGGTACACAATTATTATGATACACAAACAGAATCAACAGAAAATGAAATTGCAAACTTTTATAAAAAATTAAGCGTTTCAAATGCTATTGCTGTATTTTCAACAGGTCGTTTTGTTGATGATTTACCATCTGTAAAAGAGGCTACTTTTGAAAATGCAGCTCCTTTGATTTTCGATGGAATACAAAATAATTTTGTTTCTGTTGTTGCTGTTGGTATGAGTGGAAATGGTACAGCTGATTATGTTGGCTCTGACATATCTGCTTATGCACCATCAAATAAAATTACTTTATCTGCATGGGGACAAGATACCGATATGGACGGAACAACTGAATATTATAAATCTCGTATTTGTGGTGTTGCGGGACTTGGTGTTTCTGATTCTGTAAATCCATGGTGTTTTGCATCTGCTGGTATAACAGATGAATTGGCTGTTTCATCGGCTGCTGCTGCAATTGGTGTTGTTAAATCTGCGTTTGGTGATGCACCAAAGTTCATAGGTAATGAAAATCAATATGTTTTATCGTTATTGGCTTTAACAGCAGATGGACCATATTTGGCAACTGATTCTGATGGAAACGCTTTCAATGTTTCTACAGATTCTTCAACAGGTGTTGAAACTTATGCTGTTGCTGAATATCTACGAAATAAATATCTATTACCAAATCAATATCGGTGGACAACTGATAAAGAGTATTTAACAAAATTCAAAGAAGTATATGGTTATGGTTTAATAAATTTAGAAAGGGCATTAACCCCCAGCAAAAATGTTTATTTTTATAACGGAAAATATATTGTTTCTAACAAAGGAAACGCTTATTGGCGTTCAGCATCAAATACAATGTTGAATCTGTCTGGCGCATTTAATTTGGGACAACAAAAGATAAAAACATCGTACTATGATGTGTTATCCAGTTCAGATTTAAGTTTCCAATTACCTCGTGTTTGGACGGATGAAATATCTTTGGGAACAAATAATAAACATGGTTTATATATGGGTGATGTTTTGGGTGAATTTAATGTAGATACAAAAAAACACACTATGCAAAAAATTGGAAAAAATATTGAATTTGATATGCAGATTTCAGAACGTACATACAATGATAAATATAATGGTTTGGATAGATTACATTTTGGATATGCTGAAAATAATATGAATATAGATTTTGATTACCAGTATAAATTTACAAATGGCGAATCCAGATTTGATGGTCGTGCAAATGGTATTTTGGCATTGGCTTCAAATACTTTATCTTCAAATTTTGCATATAAAGTTGGGCAATTTGAATTTGGTGGTTCTGCTTTTTCTGGTAATATCACAGATGATAATTTGTTGGAAAATGACCCAACAATATCGGCACAATTTGAATCAGCGCGTCTTGGTTTTGTAAATGGTGGCAGTATGAATATGGGGTATTCTAATCATAATTTACAATTTAATATGTCTGCTGGAATTATGAATGAATCAGATACCATATTGGGGACATATACTGGTGGTTTATTATCTTTATCTGGTGGAAAAACTCAATATGTTGATACTTCTCTAAGATATTCTTTTACTGATAATATCAATATGTTTATGCGTGGAACTTTTGGAAATACGACAACAGATATAACAGGTGGCATTATTACAAATATATCTGATTTACGTTCAAATGCTTTTGCTATTGGACTTGATATAAATAATTTCAATATTACTTTGTCTGAACCTTTGGCAATAACAAATGGAAAAATGGGATATGGATATGCAGATTATATTATAACAGAAAATTCTTTTGGCAATTATGATTTAACAATAACAAATGCACATACAGAAAATATAGATTTGTCCGTAGATAAACGCGAATTTAGATTAAATACATCATATAAATATGCCGTAACAGATTTTACAGATGCTGGTCTTGGGCTTATATATCGTGTTAATCCAAATAATACAGATGATTTTGGAAACGAAACTATATTGATGTTTAAATTACATCACCGTTTGGGAATATAAAATAATTCCGTTTTTATTGACTTATCATAAAAGATTTATACAATAAATCTGCTTAATTACACGTGCAGTGTTAAAAATAATGATATGAATACAGAAAAAGATAAAATAGAAATACAATTATTACTAGATTTTATGCTTGCTAATTCTGGCAATGTTTTATTATCTGAAATAGATTTTCCAAAAAAATCCGGAAATTTATTAAACAGAAAAGAATTATTTTTACAAAATGTAGGCAGAATTTGTATTTACAGATACTTTGATGAATCACATGATGTTCAAATACCTGTTCATACGGTATTTTACGGATTAAATACAAAACCTAAAATATACAAAAAAATATCGGACTCTCGTTTAATGTGGCATGCTATAATGACCGCTTATAAAATAGAGCAAACTAACAAGAATATAAAAACGCTATCTTTAACGGATGATATTCCTGTGAAACGTATATTACAAAATCAGTATTTGTTTGATAAAAAAGTTAAAAATCTATACGATGCCAGACAGGATTTCTTGGCACACAAATATCAAAATAAAGTTAAATAATTCTGTTTTATTTAGATACGATAACCATAGCGCTTCTTAAAACACTATCACCGAACATATAGCCAGATTGCATTTCTTCAATAATCGTATTTGTCTTTGTTTCTGGTGTTGGTTTATCTATCATTTGTATAGCATTATGAAATTGTGGATTTAAAACTTGTCCGACACTTTCTATTTTAACAATTCCTATTTGGGCAAAAACATTATTTATCGCTTGAAAAATAGATTTTAACCCTTCATCTTCGGGATTATGTTTAATTGCCATTTCTATTGCATCCATTATTGGTAGTATTTTGCAGGCAATACCCATTGCGCGATTACGGGATACAGATTCAATATCAATACTTGCACGGCGACGTGTATTCTCTAATTCTGCGGCTACACGTAAATACTTATCTTTTAATTCAGCAATTTGAGCATTTAATTCTTCTATTATTTTTGTATTATCGTTGTTTTCAGTGTTTTCTGTATTTTCACTAACATTTTCTTCTTTGGCGCTATCAACAGATACTTCATCTATTATTACTTCTTTGTTTTCTTCCATAATTTATATTCCTATTGTTTACTTTACTTGTTCTATTATAGGTAAAAATGTTTCTGTTTTCAAGGATGCTGCCCCAACTAATAAGCCATCAACGTATTTTATTGACGCAATTTGTTTTGCATTTTGTCCCGTAATGCTTCCGCCATAAATAATTTGTGGTATTGGACGATGATTTGTTTTGAAAAATTTATAAATAAATTCGTGGACAGATTTAATTTCTATTTTTGTTGGTGTTTTCCCCGTCCCGATTGCCCATCGTGGTTCGTATGCAATAATAATCGGTTTGTTTGTTATTGGGACACATACGGACAAATTCTTTTCAATTACTTTTAATGTTTCATTATTTGCTTTTTCTGTTTCTGTTTCTCCTATACAAATAATAGGAATTAAGTTTACATTTAAAGCATTTTCAACTTTTTGACGTATTTGTTTAAGTGTTTCCTTGTAATATAATCTGCGTTCGCTATGCCCAATGATGACATATTCTGCACCGGTTTCTTTTATCATTTTTGCCGAAATTTCACCCGTAAACGCACCACCCGTAAACTGACTAACATTTTGCGCACCAAAATGAACGACTGATGTTTTTTTTCTTGATAATGATGTAAATGGAACACATAGTACAATTTTGTTTTTTGTGTTGTTTTTTTGCAGTTTTTGAATAAGTTCTGCTTGATACTTGCTTGGACTATTCATTTTCCAATTACCAATAATAATTTTCATATTCCTTCCTTTTTTCGTTGATTTTAATCATACTATTTTGCTATGGTAACGCAAAAGGTGATAAAATGCTAGAATATTTAAGAAATGCTGCTGATAAAACATGGGCAAAAGTTTTAATGTTTATTTTAATTTTCAGTTTCGTTGGCTGGGGTGCCGCTGAATGGATATTTAGTGGGGGAACTCGTGATACAACAATTTTAACCATAGGTGGTGAAACGGTATCTGTTCAACAATTTAATGCTGAAAAAAGCAAACAGTTATCCATGATGACCAAAGATCAACAACGTCTTGTATATACCGATCCTATTAAAGCCGGTGAATTATCTCAATCCATATTACAAACATTAACAATGAATCAACTTGCATTAAATAAAGCCAAAGATTTCGGTTTCGTTGTTTCTGATAAGCGAATCGCTAACGAAATTCGTACTCAATATCCAGAGTTTCAAAATCAAGGACAGTTTTCACAAGTTTTATTTGATATGGTATTAAGAAATTCTGGAATCACAGAACAAGAATTTGCAAATATCTTGCGCGCAAGTATTTTGCGTCAAATGGCAATAGGTTCTACAACTGTTCCTTTAAAGATACCAGATTTTGCTGTTACAGCGGCATATAATGCACGTTATGCAAAACGTGAAATACAATATTCTGTTGTTCTTTTTAAAGATTTTGTTGGGGCTGTTCCAACAGATGAACAATTAAAAGATTATTATGCTCAGCATCCTAAAATGTTACCAGAAACACGTTCTGTTTCTTATGTTTTTGTTTCTGCAAATATGGACAAACCAGATGAATATGATGCTGGTTTCAAAAAAGCACAAGGATTGGAAGATATGATTATTTCTGGGGAAACAATGGAACATTCGGCAAATAAAATGAAAGCAAAATATGTTAAACTTCCTAAAATTGCACGTAATGGTAATATGAATGATAAATTAATTACTCCAGAAATTATTTCAAAAATATTTTCTTTGGATATTGGTCAAGAAAGTGAATTAATTGAATTAAAGAAAGGTTTTATCATATTACGTGTTGACGATATTATATCTGAACATACCGCAGAATTTGAAAGTGTAAAAAAAGATTTGATAGCTGATTGGAAAAAATCTCAACAACGTAAAAATGCTTATGTCAAAGCAAATGAAACTTTACTTAAATTAAATAATAAAGAAGATATTTCTGGATTAAAAAAATCTATAATTACCAGAACCGAAGGTGCACCATTACAAGTTTTAAGTTCAGTATTTGCTGAAAATATAGGAAACAATATATTGGTTGAAACATCAGATGCTTTTTATGTTGTTCGCATAGTAAATGAAACAGCACCACAAATGAATTCTAAAATGGCAGATACAATTCGTAAAGAATTGGAAAAAATGTCTTTGCGTTATACCCAAGATGATTATATTCAATTTTTGAAAAGGCATTATTCTGTAAAGTTTAACGAAAAGACTTTTAATAGATTTATTAACAGATAATAGTGTTTATTATTTTGTTATCTATATATATATGCAACTAGAATCATTTGGTATTTTAATAGATTTATACCCGTTTTCTGAAAAGGACTTGTTTGTTCGTATTTTTTCTCGTGATAATGGAATTATAGTCGGGATAATACGTGGTGGAGCAATAGTAAAAAAGAACAGGGCTCTTGTTGGACAAATTGGACATTTTACATGGAACGCCAGATTGGAATCTCAATTGGGTGTTTTACATTGGGAGCCAGAACATAATTTATCAGCACCGTTAATAATGAAAGTTGATTTGTTGAAATATATGAATTCGGCTTTTTCATTAATAAAATCTTTGATACCGGAACGTGCAGAATTTACAAATTTATATGACAATACATTAAATTTCTTGCGACAATTACCACATAGCAAAAACGCATTACAAAGTTATTTGAATTGGGAAATGTTTTTTGTGGGGGAATTAGGATATGCTTTTGATTTATCAAAGTGTTCGGGTTGTGGTACAAATGATAATTTAACTTTTTTATCACCACGAACTGGCCGTGCAGTATGTAGTAAATGCGCAGTTCCTTATATAAATAAGTTATATAAATTACCCATAACAACAGATATAATGACCCACTTTATAGGAATGATATGTATGGGGCAGGGAATAGAGATTCCACAACAAAGAAAAATGTTATAAAATTTCTTTTTTTTCTTGCATAAAAATAAAATTTTTTCTAAGATTTCATTGTTCAAAACAAAAGGAGAAAAACTATGACTTGGACAATATTAATCCTAGTATTAGCAATTGCTTTGTATATGTTTGGCGACAAGTTTGTTAAACAATCCGGCAAAAAAACTTCTACTATGGATATCGTTATGCACAAAGGTATATCTGTTGTTGCAATTATGTTGATTGCTGGTGCTGTATGCCGTTTGTGGACACCTGCATACTTGGTACATACAAATCCTGCTATCTTGCAAGAAATGGTTACATCTATGCAAACACAACAAGAAGAACAAAAGAACAAAGAAGTTCGTAAATATGTTGCTTCTCACATGGATGAAATGATTGGTGGTGCACCAATTGTTGGTGATGAAAAAGCAGCACATACAATATTCTTGTTCTCTGATTATTCATGCCCTTACTGCCGTCGTGTTCACGGTGAAATTTCACGTGTAATGGCAGATCGTAAAGACGTTCGTCTTGTATTGAAAAACTTCTCTATACACGGTGTTTTATCTGATGCTCCTGCTCAAGCTGTTATCGCAGCTAAATTGCAAGACAATGCAAAAGCAGCACAATTGGATAAATTGTTGATGGATAAAGATTATTTCACTCAAGATGATATGAAAAATAGAGATAAATTACCTTCTATTATCGAAGCTAATGTTATGAAGTTGGCAAAAGAAGCCGGACTTGATACAAAGAAATTAGCCGCTGATATGAAAGGTGAAGAAGTTGCAAAAGAATTGAATAATGTTCGTGAATTAGCACAACGTTTTGAAATCTCTGGAACACCTTACTTGATTATTGATAGCAAGGCATTCCCAGGTGCAATTCCTTATAGCAAAATCATAGATGCTTTGAAATAAGATTATTTCAAGAGTGAATAAAAAAACTCCCAAAATATTTGGGAGTTTTTTATTTTGACCATAATTTATTGATGTTAACTTCTGCCACTAATGGTACAGATAATTTTACAATTGTTTCCATAATGTTTTTTATTTGTGATGCAAATTGTTCTGTATATTCTGTTTTACATTCAAAAATAATTTCATCGTGAACTTGTACAATCATACGGATTTTATCTTTATTTTTTTGAATAATTTTATGATATATATCAACCATAACTTTACGCATTAAATCTGCTTCAAACCCTTGGACTGGTGCGTTGATTGCGGCTCGCAAAGCATATGTTTTTAATCGTGGTATTTTTACGTCTGGTAATTCTATACGGCGTCCCCATGGTGTTAAAACAAAGGCATTATCCAAAGCAAATTGTTTTGTTCTTTCAATATAGTCATAAATTTCTGGTATGCTATCCATATAAGATTGAATTATATTTTTTGCTTCATCTTTTGTTATTCCTAATTGGGCTGACAATCCCCATGGTGAAATACCATAAATAATTGAAAAATTAACTGTTTTGGCTGCTCGTCTTAAATGTGCTGGAACGGTTTGTTCTGGTGATATATTAAATATTTTGCGAGCAGTTTGCTCGTGGATATCTTGATTTTTATTAAAGGTATCTTTGAATATTGATACATTT
>JAKSSZ010000025.1 GCA_024402835.1 Alphaproteobacteria bacterium
CAGACACCGGGTCTATTATCTCTATACCTTTATCATCAGTATTTAATTGTTCATCATCTGATTGATTATCATTATCTTCATTTTGTTTATCTGATGCTATTCTGGCCAAAATATTTTTCAACAAAGTAAGCGAATGTGATTTACCACCATTTGTTCCTTCTACGGCTTTCAATTTACCGTCATCTCCCAATTCTAAAAAGAACTTTAATCCAAAATCTTCTATTAATTCAGAATTTACATTGTCCAATACTACATTATCATGGCTTTGTTTTTTCCAAGAACCATCTGCATAATCTTGCAATATTTTATGACACTTTTTATACAATTTTTGTGCTTTACTTGGCAAAGATGCATTTTTATCTGCGCCTACCATCAAAGCGTCATATTGTTGCATATACTCCCGCATTTGTTCATCAGTCAAAACAATTTGTTCTATTTGTTTTTTGGGCATTTTGTAAACTCCTTTACCTAACTATCGGGGTTATTATACCACAAAAAGACAAAAAAACAAAACCCGATGACAAATTTGCCATCGGGAACAAACATGTGGTATCTTCAAATAAATTTAACGAACAAATTTAACATTACCAGTTTCATCGTATACATATAGAGATGTTCCCCATTGAATAGAAACGGTAGAACCTGTAAATCCCATCAAAGTTCCGGTTCTTACAAACAATACGTTACCATTGTCACTATATACATATACACTATTACCATTTTGTTTTGCTGCTGCTATTGCCATTTTGTATCCTTTTAGTTATTTTATCGTAACTTCTTTGTTACATAATTATTATAAACACACATATCAGACAAAAATGGTCAGTATAAAAATATTTTATCTATATCCAAATATGTCCAACAAATATGTATATAATAAATTATCTAAAAGGAGTAAAACATGTGCATTTTAAAAACAATAATTAGAAAAATATATAAAATATATCAACAAGTTGTTGCCGAAGAACAAGAATATAACGAATTCAAGGCATATATGTCAAAGAACCCAAATGCTACAACAACGATGATTCAACAACATTTTAACATCGGTTATAATCATACTTGTAAATTATTGGAGAGGTTTAACAAAGAAAAAAAGATAAATTAATACTCAAAAACAGTGAAAGTACTAATTGGCAGCCCCACTGGGATTCGAACCCGGATTCTCACCTTGAAAGGGTGGTGTCCTAACCTTTAGACGATGGGGCCAAAAACACGTTGCTAATTTTATAGGATAGAAATTATTTTGTCAAGCAATAGTTATCGTATTTTTTGTTTTGTTATATCAATTGCTTTATTATTTATCGCTTTGGCTTGTAGATTTGTCTTCATACTATTAAACCATTTTATACGTTCTGCTAATACTCTGATATCAAATCTTGCTTCTGTATTTTCCTTGATTTCTGAAACAAATTTATCAATTTCTGTATCAGACAAATTCATACAATCATATTTTTGTTGGGTGTCTATATTTTTCCAACATCGTACACAGAATTCTGATAACGCTTTTAATCCATTTATTTGAAATTGTGTCAATTGTGCCTGTTTAGACCAAAATTCAACCTGTTTAGTCAAGTTTATCAAAGCAATAATATATTCTTTTACATAAGTTTTCTTTAATCTGTTTATCTCTTTACGTGTATCGTTTGCGAATTTTTCATATTCCCTAAACACTTTTCTGGCGGTATATAAAAAAGCAGTTTGGGCATCCGCGTAATCTGTTTGCGGATTATATCTAACAGCATATAATTCATCAAATAATTTTGCAAATGGCTCTTGCTTTACTTTTAAATGTTCAGGATAAACAGCATCACAAAAATTCCATATTTCCCATAAAGCATGGACACAAGCATTATGCTTCAAAACTAAATCAACCACATTTTGAGAAGTTATATCTTGCATTATTTACACCTTGTTATTACACAACATATTATAGACAATAAATAATGTTTGTCAATACACGATTTATAATAATAAAAAAGTTCCATAAAAATGGAACTTAATTTCTGGCGGGATTGAAGGGGCTCGAACCCTCGACCTACTGCGTGACAGGCAGTCGCTCTAACCAGCTGAGCTACAACCCCAGCGAACTAGTATGCTTATATTAAACCATAGAACTTGTTTTTGCAAGCATTATTTTTAATATATTTTTTAATCAAAACAAAATATATTGACAATTATATTTTTTTGTATATTATTGTTGTAAAATTTTAACAAAGGTAAAAAGATGTTAGATAAAATCAAACAATATATACATACATTCAAAGTAAAAGCAACCGAACATACACAAACAGACAATCCAACACAACCAAAACACGAATTGCCATCATTTGCCCAAGAATATGTGTTGGTAGATTCTAAAATGTGTTTATCAAACTATGGTTATTTTAGTTTATGTAAACACATTCCTGTAGCCATAGAAACAAAAGATTCAACAGGTTTCTATAATTGTATACAATTACCAACATCGGCAGTATTTATGGATTATTTAAATATATTGTATAATCTACCCGCAGAAGAACTAGCAAATCCTTTGACCAGAACAATAACAGTATTCACTTTGGACAAAGATAAATATATTTATGTATTACCACCATTCAAAGCATTGACTGGTAATGTCGTTGTTCATTTTGAAGAAGACCCAACAGCCAAAGGTTGGCCTTTGTATGTAACTCCAGAATTAAACAAAACACTGGTAAGACAACTAAAAAAATATAATCAAAAAACAAAATAGATATACAGGATATATTATGTTTAAAAAAATACTTAATTTATTACACAGAAACAATATACAAAAAACACATAATATAAAACAAAACGATAATATGAAAGTTTCTAAATATGTCATAAAACTACCATTGGAATACAATTTATCAGAATCTAATAAATACATAAATATACTATGTACTTTATGTTCTAATACAACAAGTCAAAATATCAAAAAAACAGAATTATTAACATTGCCAGCAGACGACACAATAAATAAATATATAAATTATCTAAATACCATCAATCAGATAAATCCAGATATATTAAACCGAGAATTTGTAAGAACAATATATATTGTTGATTTAGCACCAGATAAACAAATATATATATTACCACCTATTCCAAGTATAACTAAACACAGAGCCATTATCGGCAATATAAATCACACAACAAAACAAGATTGGTTTTTATATACATCACAAAAAACCAATGCAGTTATTGCCCGATGTTTAAAAACATATCCAAAATCAAGATAAAAAATAACTGAGTTTAATCTCAGTTTTTTTTTGACAATTTATATAAATATTTTATAATCATTACGATGAAAAAACTGATAATTATTTTGTGTTTATTTACATTATGTGGCTGTGGGGTTCGTTCAGAACTTTCGCACCCGGATGGATATCCACGCAATTATCCAGTTTATTAAAACGGTTCGGGGTATGGCGACTACGAAGCACGACATACCACAACTGAAATGAGTTAAATGCGGGTATGGCGACTACGAAGTGCGACATACCACAGCTGAAATAAGTTAAATGCGGGTATGGCGAAACTGGTAGACGCGCTGGATTTAGGTTCCAGTGGAGCAATCCATAAGAGTTCAAGTCTCTTTACCCGCACCACTTTCTCAAATCACCATATAGATTTTATCCCAGTTTTCTAAAAAACAATCACGTTTATTCACCAAATAAAACTTGACAAATAATTTTATTGTAATAATATATAAAAACTTTTATATAAAACACAAGGTCGTATATTATGAATAATACTTTAAAAAAATTAAAAAACACAACTAAACACAAAATAGCAACTTTAACATTGGCTTGTGGAATGACATCTGGATTAGTTGCTCAAACACAAGCAACAGATACAATTCCGACAGATTCTGTTAAAACAGAGAACATCGTAAAAACACCAAAAACAGATTCTTATGTAGAAATATCATATCATAACATGTTGGGTGTTCAAACAACAGGTCACGAAGTCAATTTTCTTGACCGCGCAACTGTTGGTGCAAAAGCCGGCTTTGTATCACAAAAAGATTGGTATGGAAATGCACATTTGGCTGGAACTGTAAAATTACACAACGACCAAATCTCTGCAAATCTAACCCGAGCCACTTTTGAATTGGGCAAACAATTATCTGACAAATCTAAATTGGGATTAAAAATTGGGCGTGAATATACCGAAAATAACTTGGTATACGGAAACACACGTTTAATTGATTATTCCACAGAAGATATTTATTGTGATTATTTTGGCAACTTATCTGATATTGCTTGTGTCGTTTATAATGTAAAAAATGCCTTTACTGTCGAAGCAGGATTAATAGAACAAGCCGATAACAGTTTTTATGTTGTTCCAAACGCTATTAACAATCCGAATTTTTGGGGCAAGGTTGCTTTGGATATAACTTCGGGTAAAAATGTTCGTATAAACTGTTCATTAGCAACAGAACTTGGTAAAGAAGCCAAGGATTTATTAGCAAATCTGAATATTTCTAATAAAAAATTTAGTATTTTGATTGGTGGAAATGTAAACGTTGATAACAATACATGGGGAATGTGTGTATCTGCAAATTACTTAACCAAAAAAGATATAAGATGTATCGTATCCATGGTAAAATATTTACAATCATACATTGTTCAAGCCGGTATAGAGAAACGTAATGTTCAATTATTTGTTTCAATGAATACAAATGCTTATCCCCGTCCAACATTTAACGCTGGTTTAAGTTGGGTATTAGATGGGCAGAAAAAAATACGATAAAGCAAAATAAAAAAACTTGATTTTATAGAAATCTTAACATAAAATACGACAAGTATAAAAAATAAAGGTAATAGACATGGCATCTAAAAAAGGTAGTAAAGAATTTGTTAAACTAGAAAACAAAGAAACAGGTTATTTTTACACAACAACTAAAAATACAAAATCTGAAAATACTCAGGGTAAAATGAAATTCCGTAAATACGATCCAAAATTACGTAAACACGTTGTATTTACCGAGGGTAAAATGGCTCATTAAAAACAAAAAACTCTCGTCAGAGAGTTTTTTTATTTATCAATATATTTTATAGCCAATAAAATTTGGCTATTTTTATTTTTCAAATTTTCCATTGCGTGGGAAACCAACAGGAATTGTGTGTCCCTGGGATGCACGTTTAGCCAACCATGGCGTAATATCATCAAGTTTCGTCGTTCCACGACCAGTTGTCCAACCGAAACCATCAGTTTTATTAAAGAACATAACATCCAAAGTGCAAGATTTTTCCGCATTATATTTTTGTAATATAACACCTTTACCACGTGACATTTCTGGTATTTGTGATGCTTCAAAAATCAACAATTTATCATTTGAACCAGACAAAGCAACCATATCTCCATCCACTTTTACGCATAATACAGCCAAATTTTTGCTATCAACATTCATTATTTGTTTACCAGATTTAGTTTGAGCAACACAATTTTCACCAACAACAATAAAACCTATTCCATGACGTGCAACAACAAGATATTTTGCAGTTGTATCTAATACAAAAGCACGAACTATATTCTCTTCGGCACCAATATCAGCCATCATACGTACTGATTCACCAAACCCACGTGCAGATGGCAAATCATTACCAGATAAAGTGAACATTTTACCACCAGATGTAAACAAGTTTATTTTATCTGTTGTCAATGCATGAAAAGCGGTTAATAATTCATCCCCTTCTTTAAACTTTAAATCTAAATTATTTAAATCTAAATGCCCTTTGGCAGCCCTTATCCAACCCATAGTTGATAATATAACTGTTATCGGTTCTTTTTCTATGAAATCATCTGTATTTATAACAATTTCTTCATTAGATGGATTCCATACTGTTCTACGTTTCCCCAAAGAAGTATTTTTAGCAAATTGCTTTTTTATATCATCAAACCATGCATGTAATTGTGCTTTTTGTATTTCTTCATTATCTAATAACGCTTGTAATTTTTCTTTTTCTTCGCGTAAAGTTTTATCTTCTTTCTTTATTTCCATTTCTTCTAATTTGCGCAAAGAACGTAATCTGGTATTCAATATAGATTCAACTTGAACTTCTGTTAAACTAAATTCTTGCATTAAAACAGATTTTGCATCATCTTCATTACGTATAATTTCTATAACACGGTCTAAATTTAAATAAACTATTAACAATCCCCCCAAAATTTCTAAACGTTTATTTATATTTGCTAGACGCCATTTTGTTCTGCGTTGTAAAACTATTTGTTGATGTGCAATAAATTCACGTAAAACATCACCTATGCCCATAACGCGTGGCGCACCTTTGGAATCAACAACATTAAAGTTCATATTAAATTTTGACTCTAAATCTGTTGTAGCAAATAAATGAGCCATCATTTTATCACATGGTATATTTCTGTTCTTTGGTGTTATCACAATACGAACATCTGTTGTAGATTCATCAGATATATCTTCTACCAAAGGCAATTTTTTAGAATCTATTAAATCAGCAATTTGTTCAACAAGTTTTGATTTTACTATACCATACGGAATCTCTGTTATAACTACTTGTTCTGCACCACGTTCAAGTTTTTCAACATCCCATTTTGCACGAATACGAAAAGCACCTTTGCCGGTATCATAATTTCTCAAAGTCATCTATCATGATACCGCCTGTTGGAAAATCTGGTCCTACAAGTTTTTTCATTATTTGGTTTGTTGTAGAATCTGGATTATCCAAAACTAAATTTAATGCATCACAAACCTCTGCCACATTATGGGTTGGAATATTTGTTGCCATACCAACAGCAATTCCCATACTACCATTTGCTAATAAATTAGGAAATGCGCCCGGCATAATAACAGGTTCAACTGTTGTGCCATCAAAATTAGGCATCATATCAACACTATCTTCATCTATGCCATCCATAATTGACATAGCTGCTGGTGTCATTTTTGATTCTGTATAACGATATGCAGCCTGTGGATCACCGTCTATATTACCAAAATTACCCTGACCATCTATTAACGGATAACGGACAGAAAAATCTTGTGCCAATCTTACCATTGCATCATAAACGGATGAATCACCATGTGGATGATAATGTCCCAACACATCTCCAACAACTGTTGCACATTTACGAAAAGCAGCAGATGGGGATAATTTCTGACGAAGCATAGAATACAATATTCTGCGGTGTACAGGTTTTAATCCATCACGAACATCTGGCAATGCACGCGCAACAATAGTGCTTACCGCATAAGATAAATAACGTTCAGACAAAGCGTCTGATAATTGTTGTCCCGAAATATTTTCTGTTGTGTTTTCTGCTTTTTTCATAATCTTTCCTATATATTCCACGAACAGAGTAAAACATTTGAATAAAAATAACAAGAAAAAACCGTCCAATTGGACGGTTTAATTTAGAACCCAAATACCATACGTTGCTTTGATTGACGCTTTTTCTCGTTACGGACAGCCTCTTCTTTCAAACGTTTACGTTTGGTTGTCGGTTTTTCATAACGTTGACGCTCTTTCATTTCACGATACAAACCTTCTTTCTGAGATTTACGTTTTGCAACACGTAATGCTTGTTCAACATTATTATCACGAACTAATACTTTAACCATTTACTATTCACCCCCTTTGGCGAACTATACAAATCTTGGTGGAGCTGATCAGGCTCGAACTGACGACCCCCTGCTTGCAAAGCAGG
>JAKSSZ010000026.1 GCA_024402835.1 Alphaproteobacteria bacterium
GGTGTTGTTAAAAAGGCAGGTTATATTTGTAAAGCATTAAGAGCTGGTGCAGAGATTTGTATGTCAGGTTCTTTTTTTACGGAAACAGATGAAGCAAATGGTGAAATAATAACTAAATATAAAACAACAAATGAATTAAAACCTGTAAAAAGTATTGACCCTCATACTGGCCCGTTTGTTAGATACGACCCGGTCATTATAGAAGAAAAATTTAAAGAATATTACGGTATGTCATCTTTCAGAGCCCAACAAGAAAATTATGGTTCAAAAACAAAAACAGGAACAAGTGAAGGTGTTGAGTGTAAATTAGTTCCCTATGTTGGATCTGCTAAGAAAGTAATTGATGATATCAAAGGGTCTATCAGAAGTTGTGGTTCATACATTGGTGCATTAAAAATTAAAAACTTTATGCGTCAAGGTGTATTTTATAAAGTTAACAGAATTAAATAGAGCAAAGTTTTTTATAATTGCAATAATGATTTTTATGCTATATAATCAAGTCGTTAAAATTGGATGAGTGGCAGAGCGGTCGAATGCGACGGTCTTGAAAACCGCTGAGGGGGCAACTCCTCCGGGGGTTCGAATCCCTCCTCATCCGCCACAAAAATAAACACCACCCGATATGGTGTTTTTTTATTGTGACCATTTTTGTCCTTTGTGGGGATTATTCTATGAATATAGAAACAAAAAACAAAGGAGTATAAAAATGAAAAATACAAATTATGAAACTAATAAAAAAATCGCAGAAACAAGACACAATAAAACTGATTATGATAAATATGATGTTTTTTATCATGTATATTTAGATTCCAGAAAAAAATTAAATTGGTGCTGTGCACAATTTAATAATGAAGAATTAGATTTAATTGATTTTGTTGATTCTGTGAATACGATACATTCTGATGTAAATTTATTTAGAAAATCTAATCAAAAAAGATTTATTGAACAAAATATTACAGAATTGCGTGCAATGTACCCAGATAAAAGTAATAGTTTTATCAAAGATTTTGTCAAAAAAATGTTAAAAAACATTTTGCTAAATCAAGAAAGAAGAAATTCATCCAGAGTAAAATATACAAAATTGTATTTTATAGAAGATTAAATTTTATATCTATTGAATAGATTTATGACTTGTATATAATATGTTATATAAATACAAGGCATAAAAGTTATGCAAAAATATAGAATTATTGGTAATATGACTGGAAATTCCATGGATGCAATAGATTTGGTTCTGACGGAATTTTATGGTGATAATATAACAGATTGTTATTCTTATTCGTGTCCTTTTTCTGCAAAATTACAACATGATATGGAACAATTGCGCTTGTTGGTAAAAAATAAAACTAAACAAGAAATACTTGCTTTGGATTGTTTTGATTCAATACATGATACATATATTAAAGCCGTTGCAGATGCAATAAACACAATGTGTGATAAATATCACATAGATAAAAAATCAATAGATGCAATAGGTTTTCATGGTAAAACATTGGATCATAATCCACCATCCAAAGCGCGAAAAGATAATTCACAACCATATACTTTACAAATAGGTTCTGGACAAATGCTATCAAATTTAACTGGTATACCTGTGGTATATGATTTTAGAAGTGAAGCATTAAAATATGGATTCGAAGGAGCGCCTTTGATTGCCCCACATAATGCACATATTTCAAAACTAGAGGGGGATGGCTGTTATTATAATGGTGGAAATACATCAAATTTTTCATGGGTTATAAATGGAAAATCTGTATTTTCTACAGATGCAGGACCTTTTAATGAATATACCGATTCATACATAAGAAAATATACAAATGATAACTTTGATATTAATGGTAAATATGGGTTGCAGGGGCATTTAGATACCCAATTATTACAAAAATTATTTGATATATGTAAAGATTTTTATGAGTCAGGTTTTCCAAAGTCGGGCGATCCACAATACTATAAAACGGAATTTGTTTTTAATTTAATCAAAGATGAAAAACATAATTTTTATGATGTTGTTAATACTTTGGAATATTTTGCGGCTTATATATCTGTATACAGTGTTTGTTTTACCCCAAATGATTTAGAATTACCAAATAAAATTATATTGTTTGGTGGTGGTTGGAAAAATCCAGTTGTTCGCAATTATTTTGATGATTTATTACATAATGTTGGTTATATATTGCCAGAACATAAGAATGTATTTGAAAGTTTTTTACACAGATTTAATAAAAATATAGAAATAATATATTCTAAATACGGTGAAATGATGGAAGCACGTATGTGTGCTGATATGGCAAAATATAAAATAGAAAATAAATCTTGGGAATGTCCAGAGTTCGTTAACTCACAAAAAAGTATTATATGCGGTGTATTTGTAAAACCAAATAATAATACGGAATATACTGATAAAATAAATCAAGCGGCAAAACAATGAAACCAGTATTATCTGCTTTTATATGTTTATCTGGTAAAACTTTGACTATTGCCGAAGCAAATTTGTTATCTAAATATAATCCATGTGGAATAGTTTTATTCAAAAGAAATATAGATAATCCCCAACAAGTAAAACATTTAACAGATGATATAAAAAATGCAACAGGTAATCCTGATATTTTAATAGCAATAGATCAAGAGGGCGGTTCTGTTAGACGGTTGCGCCCACCATATTGGTCTGATTATATGTCACAACAGCAAATTGGAAGTTTGCCAAAAACAGAAATTATAGATGCAATAAAAACGCATGCTATTTTAATATCAAATGATTTACATAACATAGGGATAAATGTAAATTTTGCGCCTGTTGCTGACATTTTACATACAAATACAACAAGTGCGCTTAAATCAAGATGTTTTGCAGATTCCCCACAAAAAGTTAGTAAATGTTCAACAATACTTGCCCAAACATATATACAATGTGGTATTTGTCCATGTATGAAACATTTACCGGGACATGGACTTGCAACACAGAATTCCCATCTTGAATTACCAATTATTGATTCTGATATAGAAATAATAAAACAAGATTTATTACCTTTTACAAATATGGCTTCTTTCGTTCCGATGGCTATGACGGCACATATTGTATTATCAGCGATAGATAAACTGCCGATAACGCAGTCAAAAAAGGGGATAGATTTTATACGCAATGAAATTGGTGTTAATGGACTGATAAGAACAGATGCATTGGAAATGCATGCTTTGGGTGGTAGTTTGACAGATAAAGTGAAAAAAAGTATAGATGCAGGGTGTGATATTGTGTGTTATTGTTCTGGTCATAATCAAAACAATCCATTTATACTAGAAGAAAATACTGCTGTTTTAGAAGCATCGCAACCATTGTCTGATATACAATGTGAAAAATTACAAAATGTATTGGATATAATACATAAAAATTGTGTATTTGATAATTTACAAGAAATTCGTAATAAATATGAATACTTTATGAAGCAAACAGAACATATACAATTATCTGTTAATGATTATACAGAAAATTGGTCAGATTAAATATTATTTCTTTTTAAATTGCATGTCGTATAAAGTTTTATATGCACCACAACTGATTTGTAATAATTCTTCGTGAGTTCCAGATTCAACAATTTGACCATCATTTATAACAACTATTTTTGTAGCATTTTTAATAGTCGATAATCTGTGTGCTATAACCAAAACTGTTTTATTATTCATCAAGTTTTCTATGGCTTTCTGAACAATGGCTTCAGATTTATTATCCAAAGCAGATGTTGCTTCGTCCAGAATCAAAATAGGTGCATTTTTCAAGAAAGCGCGTGCAATAGCGATACGTTGTTTTTGTCCCCCAGATAATAATACACCACGTTCACCAATTTGAGTATCAATGCCATCTTTTAATTCTGAAATAAAATCGTCTAAACAAGCATTTTTTATGGCTGTATTTAATTCTTCGGTTGTAGCATTTTCATTTCCCAACATAATATTTTCACGAATTGTTCCGCTAAACAAAAAGTTATCTTGAAAAACAACAGCAATGTTTTCACGTAAAGATTTCATTGTAATATCACGAATATCAATACCGTCTATTGTTATATTTCCAGATGTAACATCATAAAATCTGGGTAATAAATTGACAGTTGTTGTTTTTCCACCACCACTATTGCCGACAAAAGCAATTGTTTCACCATGATTTATGGTCAAATTTATATTTTGCAATATCGGTGTGTCTTTTACATATTCAAACCAAACATTATTGAATTTAATTTGTTTTGTAAACTGTTTCAATTCAACAGCTTTTTCTGAATCTTTGATTTGTGGTTCTGTATCTAATACTTCAAATACTTTTTCTATGGCCCAAAAAGACATTAATATTGAACTGTAAGTTCCACCAATAGATTTTATAGGTGTGTATAACATAATAAGGGCTGTCAAGAAAGATACAAAATTACCGGGTGTGATAATATTATGTAAAATTAAATATGAACCAAACCATATAGCCAAACCAATTCCCAATGAAGCGATAACATGCATTACAGGTGTAATCCAACTGGTACGTTGAAACATTTTTATTGTTAAACGAAAAGTGTTTTTTATAACTTCTGTAAATCTATTATTTTGGTGTTGTTCAAGATTGTATGAAACAATAGTTTTATTTCCAGCATAAGTTTCATTGTATGTTGTCAATAATTCTGCATTTGCCGCCATTGATTGTGTCATAACAGGGTGAACTTTTCTTTTCAAAGACATCATTGGCAGAAAAGCACCAACCAAAATGACAGTACATACAATTGCAAGTTGCCAAGAATTATAAAACAAAACAAAAATCAAAGAAATTGAAGTAAAGAATTTTTGAATAAAAGATTTAAGATTTGCCAAAAGTCCGGAACATGCAGTGTTTGCATTTGAACTGAACTCCATCATAATATCGCCAGAATTACGGCTGGTAAAATAATTTGTTTCAAAAGATAACATTTTTTTGAACAAATCCATTTTCAAAAGATTTGTTATCTTTGCACCAACCCATGTATTCAGGTAATTTAATAGGTATGTAAGTACCCCCTGAACACAAGTAAATCCGATAATAAGAATAGGAATATACCAACCAGATGATATATTCTTTTCTATCATAACCGCATCCATGTATGGTTTGATAGCCATTGCAATAACTGCATCCAAAGAACCAACAGGTATAGCAAGTAATAAAGTCAATAAAGCCCGTTTCCAATATGGTTTAACATATGGCCACATACGTTTGTAATTCTTTACAAACATATTATTCAGAATTGTTGCTTTTAACTCTTTACTTAAATGTACTGACATATTTACTCCATTTCGGCACTGATACCAAGATAGCCCATTTTGCATTAAAAGTCAAACCTTTCAACAAACAGTTTTTTATCTGTTTCTGTTTCGGTAATTACGAAATACGGGGTTGGGAAGATTTTTTATTCGTATATAATTCGTTTTGGGACAGAACAAATCTTGTTTTTTTGTATTTATAATAAATTCTTGGCGTAATTGATGTATAATTTTCAACATTTCTGTTGTTGTTTTATTTATCAATATTTCACATAGTATGTTTAAATCTGATGACATTTATTGTATATCTTTTGTTTTGTGACTGTAATAAATCAAAATACCACCCAACACGAACATAATCACAGATAATAATTGCCCCATGGTAAGTCCCCACGATGTAAGAAAACCGATTTGTATATCTGGGGCACGAAATTGTTCACAGAAAATTCTAAAAATCGCGTATAATATACACATACAGCCACTTAACGCGCCGGCTTTTTTCGTTAAGGTTGTTTTTGTGTAAAGTAAATACATTATTGTAAATAATAATATACCTTCGCAAAATGCTTCATAAAGTGGGCTGGGGTGACGTGGAATGTTTGTTTGCCCGTTAAAGATAATACCAAATACAGAATTTGTTGGGCGTCCCATTACTTCCATATTTATAAAGTTAGCAATTCTGCCAAAAAATAAACCGATTGGTGCCACAACCGATAATAAATCTAGGATTTTTAATGAATTTTTTATAACAGATTGATTTGTAAAATGTTGCTTATATACAAATAGAATGGTTGCAATTATAACACCGATTAGTCCACCATGAAAACTCATTCCACCATGCCATAGCATAAAAATTTCCAATGGATTTTGAATAAAGAAAGACAGATTATAAAAAAGAACATACCCCAATCTGCCACCAATAATAACGCCCAAGATTAAAGATGTAAATAAATCATCTGTTTGTTTTTTTGTTAAATATATTTGCGAAGTTTTATTCTGTGTCAGTTTTTTTATACCGAAAAATCCCAATACAAAGGCAATTATATATGCCAAAGCATACCAACGAATTTGGAAACCCAAAATAGAGAATGCAACGGGAGATATAGGATCTATGATAAATGCCATAACTTTTTAACCTTTGTTATGGCATTTTATTATTAAATATAGCATATCGCAATATATTTATTATTTTTGAGATTGATTAAAAGAATTTTGTATTGTTTTGTATTTTTGCATGTGTGGTGTAACAAGTTTTATTGCTTTAATACGTTTTTCACATATTTGTTTTTGAATTTCTGATATCAAATGTTTGTTTATTTCTATACATTTTTCAATATGTTTTTTACGTTCTGGTGATAAATCTGGAGTGTCAAGCAATGTTTTGCATTCGCGCAATTGAGCCACATAATGTTTTAAATAACTTATTTTGTCTTGTTTTTTATTATCTGGTTTAAATTTTCTAATCAATTTATTTGATGGAACTGAAATAAAGCAATAACGCATATTTTATATCCTTTTTTTGTGACAGATATCATAGACAATATATTTTAATTGTCAATATAAATATTTGTGTTGTTGTTTTTTTATTTTGTTGTGGTATAATAAATGTGTGCGAAAGCAGAGAAGAGAGAATATGTGGGGTGATGGCTTTCGCAGACAATTTGGGTTGTCCCATTACCCCCTTTTTTATAAAAAAACTCTTGCTTTTATTTGTCTTTTCTTTACAATGAGTCCCGGTTAATAAAAAAATAAAAGGAGAAACTATGGCTAGTAAATGGGTCTATACTTTCGGAAATGGTGCCGCCGAAGGCCGTGCAGATATGCGTAATCTGTTGGGTGGTAAAGGTGCTAATTTGGCAGAAATGAATTTGGTTGGATTACCAGTTCCTGCTGGTTTTACTGTTACAACAGATGTTTGTACATTTTATTATGAAAATAATCAAACTTATCCATCTGATTTAATGGATCAGGTGAAAGCTGGTATTTCACATATTGAATCTATTATGGGAAAAAAGTTTGCAGATAATGAAAATACTTTGTTAGTGTCTGTTCGTTCTGGGGCCCGCGTATCTATGCCAGGAATGATGGATACCGTTTTGAATTTGGGATTAAATGATGAAACTGTAAAAGCATTAGCAAAATCTTCAAACAATGAACGTTTTGCGTACGATTCTTACCGTCGTTTTATTATGATGTTTTCTGATGTTGTATTGGGTGCAGATATTGATTTATTTGAACACACATTGGAACGTATGAAGGAAGAACGTGGTTATAAAGTTGATACAGAATTAACAACAGATGATTTGAAAGAATTGGTTGAAAAATTCAAAGAAATCGGTGTTAAAATTGGTAAAGTATTCCCACAAGACCCATGGGAACAATTAAAATTTGGTATAGGCGCTGTATTTGGCTCTTGAATGTAAAAAAAAG
>JAKSSZ010000027.1 GCA_024402835.1 Alphaproteobacteria bacterium
GTCTACCAATTCCGCCATATGCCCGTTAAAGCATTGTAAATAATAACTCTATTTAATCTAATTTGCAACAATTTTTTTACATAAAAATTTTTATAAAAAATGTATCATTTTGCTTGCTCTGTATTTTATAAATTTGCTACCATTTAAATACAAAGGAATGAAAAGAGTTTTATGTATTTTTTTTTTTTTTTTTATGTTTGCATTTGGTTGCTATGCAGCAAATGGACGTGGGGAAAATAGTGTTACACGTTCATCAACAAAAGGCACTGTTACCAGAACTGCAAAAACAAACACATCATCAAAACAAAATACAACTGAACGTATATCCAGAACAGCAACAACAAAACAAAACAAAGTCGCAACACGAACACCAAGCGTATCAAGAAATGCGGTAACTATAAAAACAGTTACAAAAAGAAGTCAACCAACAAATTTATTAACCAGAGCAGCTGTTGTAAATGACAAACAAGAAAACATAGAAACACGAACAGGCGAAACATATAATATCTGTAAAACTGCTTTTTTTACTTGTATGGATCAATTTTGTACACAGAAAAATGATACTTATCGCCGTTGTTCTTGCAGTGATAGAGTATATGAATTTGAAGATATTACGAAAACTTTTCAATCTGCAAACGAACAATTAACCGCTTTTACAGAAAATCTTGATGTTGTTGGCCTAACAACAGAACAAGTTATGGCAATGAAAACTGCATCCGAGGGGGAAGAGGGGTTATTAGCAGATAAATCAGCATCAAAACAATTATTACAAGCAATTATGAATTCCATAAATGGTTCGGGAGATACAAGTGTAGGTGGAAAATATTCAAATTTAAATTCTGTGAATATGTCTTTTGATCCAAATGCTTCAACATTTAATTCAGCGGGACAACTTGTTTCTTCGTATAATGGTTCACAACTATATAGTGCCGTTTATACACAATGCAGAGATGTTGTAGCAGAACAATGTAATAAAAGTTCTTTGCAACGTGCTGTTAATGCATATTTAATGAGTATTGAACAAGATTGTAATACTGTGGCAACCGCATTAAAAAACCAACAAAAACAACTTTATTCTGCTACGTATGAAACTGGCGCTATGTTAGATTTAGCAAGAATAGAAAACAGACAAAAACATAATTCAAAAGATGTATCGGAATGTATCGCAGACATAGAAAATATTATTCAATCCGAAACAATATGTGGAAAAAACTATCACAGATGTTTAGATAATGGAAAGTATATTGATATTACCACAGGCGCCCCACTGACAGGTGTTTCAGATTTTTATAAATTAGCAGAAATTCTAACTTATTCTGCAGATACTAACATAACAGAACAAAAATTAGCATCTATCCCTGCTAATACTGAATTTGTGAAAGAATTTGAAAACAAAACAAAACATTTCGTCTTGGATACATTAGATACATGTTCAGAAAAGGCAGATTTTGTTTGGCAAGAATATTTAAATAAAGCACTTGTAGATATTTTCTATGCACAAAGAAGTAAAGTTGACGAAATTAAACAAAGTTGTTTTGATATTATTGCTAATTGTTATGACAATCAAAACAATGCTATAGAAAATGCGATTACTAATTTAACAGGAGATTATTCAACTGATTTACAACCAAGTAAATATATTTTAACAAATACAATGTGTGCAAATTATGTAGATTCGTGCAGTAATTTATTTACAGATAATATAATTAAAACATATATGGATAATAAAAAAGAAACAGATGTTATTGCCACATGTAAAGCAATTGCTAAACAGTGTTTTGATAAAAATGGTGGCAATAATTATGAAATGTTTTACAAAAAAGATAGTTTTATATTTGAATCAGGTCAGTCATTAGATTGGTTTAGTTTATATGATAGTACAAATACGATATTATCCCCATGTGCACAACAACTGCAAAACATCAAAGAATGCGAACCTAATTTGGAACAAATTTTCGGTGGATTTGATAAAATTGGACAGAACAATTACACCGTAAACGAGTATGAAGTTATAGGAGGACTTCGTCGCCCACGCCAGAATAATGGTGTTGCAACCATGATTTTTAATCAAATTATTAATATATTAACAGTTAATTGTAATAGTTTAAATGGGGAGTTTAAACTAGCAACAAATCTACGATCTACTGTCCCGGGAAATAATAAATTACCTAAAAATTATACAGAAAAGGTGGATATTAACTCTTGGGGATGGTGCGAATGTAAAAAAGAAAATACTAATTTAAGTGAAACATGCCCAACAGAATAAATATTTATTAAATATCTTGGATAATTTTTTGTATTCCGTCTTTATTATTTGCCGAGAACAATGCTTTTGATTTTTGTAAATCAGTCATTATTTTTTTTCTGTATCGCAATGATTTCATTTTTACAAAAGCATCTAATATATTTTTACTTGTCGCTTTTGGACCAAGTAATTCTGGAAATACAGTTTTATTCAATAATATATTTATCAAAGATACCCATTTTACAAGTATTACAGATTTAATTAATAATGTAGTGATAAAATTCATTTTATAAACAACTATTGTTGGAATTTGCATCAAAGCCAATTCAACAGTCACAGTACCACTGGCGGCAATCGCTATATCTGTTTGTGAATAAATGTCATATCGTTGATTAGCGGGAATTAAACTGGGTTTTGTTTTCCATCGAGAAATATGTTTTTTTATATATTGTTCTATGCTTTTTGAAGCTATGGGTATAAATATATTATTTAATTTTGGATAATTCAAAGCAAGTTCATCTGTGACTTTCTTGAATAGCGGTAAAAGTTTTTTTATTTCTGATAATCTACTTCCAGGTGCAAATGTTATCGTATTTATGTCTTTATTGATAACTTTATTTTCTTTTATATGTTGAACAACACCATCTACAATAGGGTGTCCAATAGCAACCGTATTCAAATCATATTTTGTAAAATAGGGTATCTCGAAATCAAAAAAAGCATATAATTTATCAAATATATCTGCATATTTTTTTGCACGTTTTGGACGCCAAGCCCATACTTGTGGAGCCACAACATGATAAAACAAAGGTTTATAATTAGATGTTTCTAATTTTTTACGAACAGATTTTATTACAGCACGCGCAAATCCAGGCGAATCTATAGTTAAAACAACATCTGGTTTTTCATGTAAAATAGCAGATACAGTTTCTTTTATGCGTTTAGTTAAAGTTTTAGCGTGTAAAGCAACTTCTATTATTCCCATAACAGCCAAATCTGACATAGGGAATATGCTATTTAATCCAGCATTTATCATATTCTCGCCACCAATACCAACAAAATCTATATTTGTAGATTTTTGTATGATTTTTGCCCCCAAAACATCACCAGATACTTCACCGGCTATGATAAAAACTTTTTTATTTTTAATGGACATCTGATTTAGCATTTCCTATACCACGCTTTGAACGATTTTCTATAAAATCTATGGCGTCTAAGGCATATTTACTATTTTTCACTTCTTTACGGATATTGTCTATTCTTTCCGAAACGGTTCCTTCATTACTTCCAAATACGGCACTATAAACAGTGTGTATTGCATGAATATCGTCATTGCTAAAACCGTGTCTCATCAAACCGACCCTGTTGACAGTTCTGTATATCGCACGACTACCATCATAGATGGCATAAGGCAAAACATCATTACCAACGCCACTCATTCCACCGACAAAAGCATTCCTACCAATTCTGGCAAATTGTAATACCATCACACCACCAGATAAAATAGCATAATCTTCTACTTCTACGTGTCCAGCTACTTGAACCAAATTTGACATAACAACGCTATTTCCAACCTTACAATCATGACCAATATGGGCATTTACCATTATTTGACAATCATCACCAATCTCGGTCCCAGTTGAAGCGGGTGTTCCAGAATGAATTGTCACATATTCACGAATTTTACATCTTTTTCCAATTGTCAATCCCGTCATGGCAGATTCATCCTGCCATTTTAAATCCTGACTCATAACGCCAAGAACAGCGAACGGATATACTATAGAATCATCCCCTATGGTTGTTTTTCCATCTATAACAACATTGGATATTAGTTCAACCCTGTCACCAAGAACAACATTAGAACCAACTATGCAATAAGGACCAATATTACAATCCTTGCCAATAATTGCACCATCTTTAATAATTGCAGTTGGATGTATAAAATCTGTCATTTTCTTACCACCTTAAAGATTTCTTACATTTCTTTGAGATATTATAGCTAAATCATGTTTTTAATTGTATTCAATAAATATAACAATTTATAACATTGTGAGTAATTTTTTTAAATCTATTTTCACAGATTTTGGAAGAATTAAACAGCCCAAAGCGCTTATTAATGGACACATAGTAATTATACCAAATAATATTATTCCGTATGCATATAAATGTTTAACATAATCTATATTCGTTACAGACAAATATCGTTTTGATATAAACTCTGTCATAAACATAAATATTAAAAAGAACAAATAAATCAATATAGATTCTGTTAAAATAAACAATAATACAGAAATACCCAATAAAATCCTATTTATCCACCTTAATCTAAGATATATCAATTCACGAGTTGCCGTAAGTTTTTTTATATATTTTGACACAAAATATGTAATTAAAATAAATCCAAATAATAATAAACTCAATATATGTAAAACTGTTAAACTTCCACGTTGACCAAATCTAAAAAATTCAGGTTGCATAACAATCCCGAAACAATACAACAACATTATTACAAAAACAACACATTCTGTATTTACTTTTTTACCAGACAATTGACGACCAACAATAATACCACTTATCAAAGCTGACGCCTGTAATAACATACCACACCATGTCTGAATACCTGTAAAAATCAGCAACAACAAACAAATTCCAAACAACATATATCTATATTTCTTATTCAATGTATTACAAATCCAAGACCATAGATTCATAGTTATTATAGTGATAGTTATAAAATATATTGTTGCAACCATAACTGGCAAAATAGATAAATTATCACGCAAAACACCAAAATTTCCCATCAATAATAGCACAAATACTGAAATACAGAAACAACTGCTGATTTTTGTATTTATATTTTGTTTTGTCCACCCATATTGTGATACAAAATCATTACCATACCTATATACAAGTAATAATAAAGGTATATTAATTAGTCCCATAAATAAAAACATTGGATTCAACAGGGCTGCATTATTAAAAGAACTTATTGCTGTTTCTACTATAGATATATTTTCAAACATAATCTTGCCTTTGTTGATTTATTGCATTATTATACACGTATGATTGAAAAACAAGCGTTTTTTTCTTTATTAGGCGGTAAAATCAGTATGTTGCGCAGTAATTATAACCCAACAGCCGATGCTGTATGGTTGGCATCTTGTATACCAAACAAAACAAAATCTATGGAAGTTTTAGATATTGGTATCGGAACAGGGGGAATCAGCACATGCTTGAACTATCATAATAATAAATTACATATTACAGGTATAGACAAATCCGAAGCGATGTTAAATGTTTGTATGCAAAATTTGCAATTAAATAGCATTGAAGCCGATATTATAAACCAAGATATTTTCTGTTGGAAAACAGACAAAACATTTGATTTAGTGGTTACCAATCCACCATATTTTAATGGAACACCAGCACACCATGATGCACATCATAATGCAGATATAAAAAAATGGTGTGAAATATCAACTGCCCGAGTTAAACCAAATGGTTATTTTTGTATTATTATTGATAGTTTAGTTATAGATAAAGTCATCTCTGTATTATGTAATAAAAATTTTGGGAACATAGAGATATTTCCATTGTTTAGCATACGCGAATATGCAGAGCGTGTAATGATTAGGGCAAAACTTGGTGTAAAAACAGGCGTAAAAGTATATCAAGGATTGGATATTACAGATAAACGCATACTTATGGATGGCTTGACTATCGATGATTTATTGACTACACTACAAGCAAAATGATAAGTTTTATAGCAAAGTATTTTTCTTCTTTGGTTTCTTTGATTACTGCTCCAATACGTGCGGTATGGCGTTTTATAGAAAAAATCTTTCCAAAAAGAGATTTTACCATTATGACTGTCAAAAATGGTAATGTCACAACATTCCAACAAACAACTTTTTGGAGATTCACGAAATTTTGCATAATGTTAACAATGTTTTTTTGGGTTAGCTGGTCAACATACATATATATATATCAGCAACCATTATTGCAAAAGCGAACACAACAAATAGAATTAATGAAAACTAAACATGAACGTCAAATAAGTGATTTAAAAAAATATTTAGCAAAATATAACGAATTAACACATTTACTGAATATAACCGATGATAAAATTCTTAATTCAGATAATTTATCAATAAAAGATAAAGAAACATTAATGAATACACGTTCAAAAACTTGGGGAGAATTAGACTTTTTGCATAATCGTATTTCTGAAATGATGGCAGATGAAAACTATACACCAGAATTTGACAAATTATCAGAATTAACTTTACAATTTGAACTTGTAAAAAATGATAATGAAACACTTACCAAACAACATGCAGATATTATAAATAATGTTCAAAATATGATTGAGTCTGATGAACAAATAATAAATATAGTTTCCACATTGACTTCTGAAAAAAATACAGAATTGGGCATTTTCTTGGAAAAAATAAAATCTGATTTGACTAAACTTGGCATTTCAAAAGATAAATTATTAAATCAAGCCAATAATTATACCAACCCATTTATGCCATCTAAATACACTCCGTTTGATGTTGATAAAAATACCGAACCCAGATACAAAAAGGTTGCTCAAGAATTAGAACAATGGAGCAGTATGAGTAGATTATCACAAATTTTACCTTTTGGAGCACCCGTGAAGAAAATGCGTATAACTTCTGATTTTGGAACACGAAAAGACCCATTTACAAACCAAACAAAAAAACACAAAGGTATTGATTTTGCTGGAAAAGTCGGAACAGAATTATATACAGTGGCTCCGGGGCGTGTTATATCGGTGGGTGAAAGAGCTGGATACGGAAAAACAGTAGAAGTAGAACATGGTTTAGGTTTCACCACATTATATGCACATTTATCCAAGATTTTAGTTTCCAGAGGTGATTGGATTAAACAAAATACTGTTGTTGGGTTAGCAGGTTCTTCGGGTCGCTCTACAGGTCCACATTTACATTATGAAATCAGGTACAAAGGGACACCTTTTAACCCAATTAATTTTATAAAGGAGTAAAAATCGGTGGAAAGAATACTGGCTATATTAACTGAAG
>JAKSSZ010000028.1 GCA_024402835.1 Alphaproteobacteria bacterium
CTATTTTTTCTGGTAAAAACAAAGAATTCTGTATTTGTTCGCCAATAAAATCTATTAAAATATTCAGATTTTTTGCCAATATTTTTCCATCAAAGCAAACAGATGCATGACCAGTTGCCGCCGTTCGTAATCCTCCATGTAATTCCATATAATCATCCATGGCTTTTTTAGTTGGAAATCTGGTTGTTCCTTTGCATAACATGTGTTCACAAAAATGCGTAAGTCCTTGTTCATTTGGTAATTCATCGCGGGAACCCGTTTTAAAACATACGGACACGACAGCAGTTTCTATATCCATGGGATCCAAAATAACACTTACCCCATTAGATAATTTATGTAATGTTGGTTTATATTTCATTTAATATCTCGGTATATCATATTTATTTTTTGTCTTTGCCGATAAAAAATCAAGAAAAACAGGAATTTAATCATAAAGAAAATATTCCTATATCAAAAAAATTATAAATAAAAAACATCATTTTTTGTATTTTTAACAGTGAAAGTAAAAAAATCGGGCGAACCCGACTTTTTTTATTTTGTTGTTTTTTTGATTATATACATTTGCAAGATACCGAACACATTAGATATTGTCTAATATAAAACCAAACCCGCCGGCATCCACGCAAACATTATTGTAAATATCAATGGCATCCATTTCATTGCACGTTGTGTTGATGCCATTGCATCATTTTTATTTGCTGTATTTGTTTTCGCTGTTTGGAATTTTTGTTGGAACCACATTGTTGCCCCCATTAAAATTGGCAATATAAAATATGGATCCATAACAGCCAAATCAGATACCCATAAAAAACCAGCATTGCGCATTGGAACAGCAATCAACAATGCTTTATACAAAGCAAAGAAAATTGGAATCTGTATCAACATTGGCAAACAACCCGACATTGGTGATGTTTTGTGTGTTTGATAGATTTTCATCATTTCCATTTGCAAACGTGCCTTATCATTTGCATATAATTTTTGCACACGTTGTAATTCTGGTTGCATTTTTTGCATAGCCATTGTTGAAGTATAAGATTTACGTGTTAATGGCCAAATCAACAAACGCAAAATCAAAGTCATTATAATAATTGCCAAACCATAATTACCAACGAACCCGTTTAATTTATTTATTGTCCATAACATTGGTTGTGCAAAGAACCAAAACCAACCATAATCTATGGTTTTATGTAATCCCGGTATATTTGTTGCAGAATCTGCCAAAATTTGTCCAATACGTGGCCCTGCAAAAATATAAGTATTTATTGTTGTTTTATCATTTGCTTTTACTTTTACATTTGCAACATTTGTGTCGGCAACATATAAATCACCATTTTTCTTTATGCTTATTGTTTGGTCTGGGGAATCTATACTTGCAATTGTTTCCCAATATTGTTCTGCAAAACCAACTGATGCATTTACACTGGAATATGCAACAGATTTTTTATCCAATTTATTCCAATTTGTGTAATCTAATTTAGAATTAGCATATACAACACCACCAGTTTCTACAGCACCTGCAACAGTTCCAGATGAATTTTGAACAACTTTTGTATATGGGGAAATATTTATGTCTTTGCCCGTATTATTTATAATTGTATCTGTGATTGTTATAACATAATCTTTTACATATATATCACGAACAAATTTAACTTTACCATTATTCCACACCATATTATTGTTTTTTATATTCCATGATGTGTTTATATTTGGTGTTTGTGTATCAGATGAAACAAAACCAATTTCTATGAAATTATTTTCTTTTGATAATAAAACAATTTTATCATCTGTTTTTGATGATTGTTTATAATCTTTTAATGATATATTTGATAAACGAAGTCCCTGAACAGATGTAGCAATTTTATCAGATTCCAGTATATTTGTTTTAACATTTTTAACAGATTCTATGGCAACCGTATTATCAACAACAGGTTGTTGATTTTTTGTTTGAAACCAACCACTGAATACCCACCAAGCAAACAAAAATAAAAACAACCACCAAAAGAATCCCATTTTTTTCTTTGGAGATTTTTTTTCTTGTTGCATTTTCGCCCAATTTGCAAAACCCGAATTATTATTCATATATTGAATCATATTATTTCCCTTTGTTATTAAATTTATTTACTATTAACACAATTATAAACCATATTGCACCAATTGTTATAAAAACATCACCGATGTTAAATATAGCCGGAAAGTGCCAACCAAACAAATTCATTTGTATAAAATCAGCAACCGCACCGAATTGTATTCGGTCAACAATGTTTCCCAATGCACCACCGATAATTAAAGCCAACGGCCATTTTTCTGTATCTTTTGATTTAGAACCGAACAGGTAAAACAACAAACCACCAACAACCAATGAAGTTAAACAAACAATCACCATTGGTGCAATCATTCCCACAGAACGAAATACAGAAAAAGAAGCACCTGTATTCCAAACAAATACCACATTAAAAAATTTTGATAGCCCAAAATTATTTTGCAAAATATATTCCCATGGTATGTATATACCCTCTATTTTACATTTTGCACAAATTGCCGATGGGGAATAAACCATATCGCCATATTTGTTTGCAAGAAAATGTGTGATGGCGATTTTTGACATAAAATCTGCAATAAAAAATATCGCTATGCCAACAACGTATTTTATATATTTTTTCAATGCTATATCCTTTCTTTGCAAAAGCAATATAGCATATAAAACCCATCAAGCAAATTAAATTTTATTTTGTGTCCAACGGTTGCGGTATATTTGTATAATTATTTTCACGCAAATTATTTAACATTGAACCTATGCGGGCTTTTGAAACACCCAACTTTTCAAGGACATTTGCACCCAATAAAAATGATGATTCTATGATTTCTGGGGTAACAAAATTTGCACCCAATTTTAATAATTCACGTGTATCTTTTAGATTATGCGCACGTGCCACAATTTTCGTATGTGGTGCAAATTCTTTTAATGTTTCAACCAATCTGTGTGATATTGCGATATTATCCAAAGCAACAACTATACATTTTGTTTTACGTTGTTTGAATCCCGCAGATATTAAAATTTCTGGATTTGTTGCATCACCATAAATTACGTTATAACCATTATCACGTGCAATAACTACATTATCTACATTTAAATCTGTTGCAACATAAGATATATTTTCCGATGTCAATAACTGTGCAATAATTTGTCCCATTCTGCCAAATCCACAAATAACTACTTTTGGTGCTTCTTCGGTTATTGATTTTGATAATTTAGAATCTGCATGATTTACAAATATAATTCCACGTTTTACAAGCAAATCATGTATTACTAATAATATCGGTGTTAAAATAATTGACGCAATAATAATTGCCATCAATATTTCTACATGTTCTGATGGTATCGCATTCATATTATTTGTTTTCATTGTTTGTAAAATCAAAAGTCCAAATTCACCACCCTGGGCCAAAATCAATGAAAGCAAAGTTGCGTCTTTTGGTTCAACATGACGAACACGAGCAACCATATACAAAGCCATAAATTTTATAAAAGTCAAAGCCAATACACCACATAATATAAACAACCAATGTTCACCCAAGAAAGGCAAATTTAATTGCATTCCCAATACGATAAAGAACAATCCCAAAAATACAGCAGCAAATGGTTCCGTAGATATTTTTATTTGTTGATTATAAATTGTATCCGACAATAACATTCCAGCCAAGAAAGCACCCAAAGCAGGTGTTAACCCCGTTAAACTTAAAACATAAGTCCAACCAGCGATATTTAATACTATTGCCAACATAAATGCTTCTTTGGATTTTAATTTAGAAACAAGTTTCATCAATGGATTTACAATAAACTTTGATACAATAAATACTGCAATAACTAAACCGACAGACATTACGGCAATATCTATGGCAGTGGCACCCAAATTTATTGCTTTACCAGAGAATGTCGGCAATGTTGCAAGTAATGGAATAGACAATAAATCTTGGAATAACAATATGGAAAACGCTTGACGTCCGGTATTTGTTTGTAATTGATTTCTATCTATTAAAATTTGTAAATCTTCGGAAGTACTGGACATTGCCAACATCAAAGCAATTATACATGTTCCAAAGACACTCCAATCTGTTAAACCTGACAATATCGGAAACATCATTACAGCAACCATTAAAACCTGGGCTGCGCCAAATCCAAATATAGTTTTACGCATTTGCCATAATCTGTTCAAATTGATTTGTAATCCAATAGTGAACCATAAAAATATAATTCCCAATTCACCCAACAGATTCCAAGATTCTGACATTTCTACAAAACCAAAAACATGTTGACCGACCAATATACCGGTAAGCAAAAAAGCAAGTAATGTTCCCATTTTACTTAGACGTATAAAAACAACTGCCGCAAAAGTAATTGCCAAAAAAATTAATACAGTTATTGACATTTATTCTCTCTCCATTTTTTAATACATTATAACAAATTTTTATCTATATTGCTTGCAATTTCTAAAAATTTTTCTGGGTATATATTCTCTGCCCGTTCTGTTCCATTTAATTCGTATTTTGTCCAATCTATTTTTAATATACCCCTTATCATTTTTCTGCGTTGTCCAAATAATTTTGCTGTTAGTTTTTCCAAAACAGATATATCACCTATTCTTTCTATTTTTTGTTTATTTGGTATTAACTGAACAACCGCAGATTGAACCTTTGGTCGGGGAACAAACGCAGTATTTGGAACATCAAATAAAATTTTACAATCTGTTATTAAATTCGCCAATACGGACAATCTGCCATATTGTTCCGAACATGGTTTTGCAACAATACGTTGTGCTACTTCGCGTTGAAACATTAAAGTCAAAGATTTTATATTTTCACCATTCGCAATTTTATGTAACCAATTTACCAATAATTCCGTACCAACATTATATGGCAAATTAGAACACAAAGCATAACCATCTGTCATTTCAATTTTATATTTCAAAGCATCTGCATAAACGACTTGTAATTTACCACCAGACGCATTTTCTATTTGTGAAAGTATTGGTTGTGTTGTTTTATCTTTTTCAATAGCAATTACTTTTTTTGCGCCCGCCAATAACAAAGCGCGTGTTAAACCTGCGGGTCCGGGTCCAACTTCTATCACTGTGGTATTTTTTATATCTGGAACAGAACGCGCTATGCGACCAGTTAAATTTAAATCAAATAAAAAGTTTTGCCCAAATTGCTTTTTAGGTTCCAATCCTGTTTGTCGCATCATTTCTGCAACAGGTGGCAAAGATTCTATTGTCATTGTCATATTTTTTTACGTCCACCAAAAGCCAAAGTCAAAGTTCCATCATCAAGATAATCTAAATCGCCACCCAATGGAATACCAGAAGCCAATTCCGAATATGTTATATTTTTATTATTCAATACAGATATAATATATTGTTGTGTTGTTTTACCCTCTATGGTATTTGGCAATGCAAAAATAATTTCCGTTATTCTTTCGTTTTTTATACGATTTTCTATTGTTGATATATTCAAATCATTTGGTGTTATTCCATCAATTCCAGACAAATTACCACCCAACACATGATAACGACCACCGAACACCCCAGAATTTTCCAAAACCAATACATCTGATAAATCACGAACAATACATAATTGACCATTTTGTCTGTCAATATTTGAACAATATTCACAAACTTCTTTGTCCGTTAAAACACCACATATTGGACATGGGTGTATTGTTTGCACAGTATCCAATAATGAATTTGCCAAAGCGACCGCTTTACCAGTTTTATCTTGTAACAAAGATAACACAACACGTGTTGCTGCACGATTTCCTATGCGTGGTAATTTGGCAAATTGTTTTATAAGTTTTTCTAACTTTATATTCATATTTGTACCCTAGTGAAAAATATAACAATCTATACCATTTGCAACAGCAATATCTTTTATTTTCAAAGCATCTGTTTCTGACAAATTATTTGCACGAACACGATACAAACCATTTTGTATTTGTTCTATATTTGTTGTTAAACCAGTAATATTAGAAACATTTTTTTGTTGTTTTAATGCTTTATCATACGAAGAAAATGCACCAAATTGTATTCCAGATGTTCCAAAAACTTTTTTAGACACAGAAACATTGTTTATCTTTTGTGCATATTGAACAACAGGATTATTTGATTGTGGCTTTTTATAACTGACATATTGTTCCGTATTTTGCCCCATAATACGAAAACCGCGATTCAATAAATCTGTTGCAACAGTTGCACGAACGTCTTTATTTTTTGCACCCAACACAACAGCCATTAAATGTGTTTCACCACGTTTAGCCGTAGCAACCAATGAATACTTTGATTTATTTGTAAATCCAGTTTTCATACCATCGCACCCTGGATAATTACCCAATAAACGATTTGTATTCGTATAAGTTTGACCATTATAATTCCAAGTTTTTACACTAAAATATTTCCAATATTGTGGATAATGTTTATACACAGCCATCGCAAGTAATGCGATATCGCGTGCAGTTGATAAATGGTCATCATTAGGCAACCCAGATGAATTTTCAAAATTAGTATGTTGCAAACCTATTTCGTTAGCAACACGTGTCATTAAATCTGCAAAATTGCCCTCTTTCCCACCTTTTAAATTTTCAGCCAATACACGTGCGACATCATTTGCACTGTGAACCGCTACGGCTTTGATTGCATCTTCTACTGTTATTTTACTTCCCGCTGTTAAACCAAGTTTAACTTGTTGTGCATTTGCTGCATATTGTGAAACAATTAAATAATCATCCAATCGTAAACGACCATGTTCCAAAGCATCAAATGTTAAATACAACGTCATTATTTTTGTTAAACTTGCGGGATAATTTAATTCATTTGCATTTTCTTGATATAAAATCTTGCCTGTATCAACATCAGCCACCAACACAGCGTTATAATCTGCACAGAAAACCGAGTGTAAAAACAAAATATTTAACAAAAAAATAAATAGAATTTTTCTCATCAAGAGAAATCATAGTAAAAAACACCGCCCCAGGTCAATTATTCTTTTCAATCTATATCTCTTAGGCTGATACTATCACCATCTACTATTACAAGTTTTCCAAAATTTATACCGAATTGATGTGCTATGGAAAATGCATCACGTTGACTGAACAAATAACCATCATAAATCGGGAAAACACCACGACAGATACACAACTGATTTGCAATAAAATCCGAAGAACAAACCGCAATTATCGGTATATCAGAACGACGTGCAGATATTTG
>JAKSSZ010000029.1 GCA_024402835.1 Alphaproteobacteria bacterium
AATTTATTTTTGATGAAAATGTTGTATTTGAATGAACAGCGCCTGTGTCATCTTTAAAATCTTCCCATATTCCGTTCATATTTACACACTCTTCGGCAAGTGTGGTTGTCATATCTTGTTTTAATTTAACAATAATTTGATTTATATCTGCCAAAACAGATTGAGAAACTTTCTGACTGTTTGTTGAATTATAAGAACAATTTTCTTCGGCAAATTTTACTAATTTAGCATATATGGAATTATCGGTGCTTTCATTGTTATCACTATATTTACCGATTGGATAATATATACAATCAAATGGATATTTGTGTATATTTGTATTTGGGGTACATAGTTTTGTTAAAAATGTTTGTAGTAAATCTTTACATGATTGTTCGACAGTTTTTTCTGAAATTGTATTCATTGTTGCCACTAATACATCTAATCCTGTGTCTGATTCCCCGTATAAATTAGAGCATGCAGTTAATTTTTCTTCACATAAATCATCAGATGTTTTTACTTGTAATGCCAAAGATGTTTTTTCACCAAAAGATGCCACCTGTTCAGATTTTTCTGCATGACAATCATTCACAACTTGTAAACATTCTTGTTTTACTTGTTGTACTTTTTGCTGTTGTTGTTGGTAAATTTCTTTAATCGCTGTTGTAATAAATTGATTCCATACGTATTCGGAATCTTCCCTACAAGAATCTAAACTTTGTTCCGCAAAACTACGTTTTGAATTCAATACATCTACATAATTTTTATTTATATCTAATATATTGCCAGACAAAGAAATTTGATTTTTTAATTGATAAAATTGTGGACTGTATATTGGTTCACCATTTGTGATATTTAAATATATTCCTGTTATATCTAAACAATGTACAAAATCTTTACCACATGCGGTATCTGCTGTTAAATTATCCCGTACTTTTGCCATACAATCAGATGTTGATAATAAATTATGACTATTATATGTATCTAATCTGGTATTTTGCATCTCTTTTGTTATGGTGCGTATATTTGTATTTGCAACAGCTTTTTGACTATTAACATTTTTTTCCAGTGTTGCACAATCGTTATCTATGAACATACCATACATAGAATATATCATCTGCAGAGTCGTGTTGTTTTGACATGTTTGTGATACCAATGTTGCACATTGTTCGTGAACTGCGTTATATAAATATTCACCGGTTAAACTAGAAATATCTGCGCTATTGATAAAATTTTCTTTTGACCACGATATATTCAAAGTTGTTTGGTGGTTGCTGTTATTGTTTTTTTGATTTTGTAATACATCAGTTATATTTTGTAAAATTGCACCACTTTCAGATGTGTCTTTTTTGATTGCCTGCTCGCCTTCTGTGGCTGTGGACATTGCTAATACTTCGTTTTTTGTTTTAGAAATCGCATCTATATTATAATTCTGAAAATCTTGCAATTCGGAATTTGTTCTTGAAATAGAATTTTGTTGTTGTTGAATTGTGTTTATTTTAGATGAACATATACATCTACGATAGTCTGGATTTACTGTCGCACAAAATTGATCCATACAGGTAAAATATATTTCTTTACATGTATCCGTATCGGAATTATTCACAGAATAATTTGTACCAGTTGTGGCTCTTGAAATAATGCGCTGATTTGCTTTATTTTGTGTAACAGAAGAATTTAAAGCGGAACGCGTTCTTACGCTAGGTTTTCTGGTTGGACTATTTTTTTGTTGCCGTTTTATTGTTTGTTGATTTGCGCTTCTACTTGCTAAATTTGACTTTGTTCTGTTAATTACATTGGTGGTTGAAGCACGATTAATAACATCTTGATTGCGGGTTGCAGCCAAACAATCAAAAAATACAAACAATGACAAAAAGATAAATAAGATTTTTTTATGCATATTTATCTAATACCTCTCTCCTAATAATATCAAAATATGCAATTAACAAGCAAGGATTATTTATGATTTTGTGTGCTATCTGTTGTTGAATGATTTCTTTCAACATATACTATACGACCTTTGTCCAAATCATAAGGGGTCATTTCTACACGAACTTTTTCACCCACATTCACCCAAATACGTGCTTTACGCATTTTGCCACATACTGTTGCTAAAATCACATGACCGTTTTCTAATTTTACATGAAACATTGTATTTGGTAATCTATCCTCGATAACACCATCAAAAACAATAACATCATCTTTTGCCATTAAAAACCTCATATAAATGTCATAGCAATCATATAAACAGTACAAAAAAAAATCAAGAAATTTTGTTATTAATATACTTGCACTTAGTGTGTTTTTTATGATATAATTTATAAAAATTGTAGGAGATGTTTTCATGAAAAACAGATTTAATATATTGGTTGTTCTGTTTATGTTATTGCCAGTTGTTGGCTTTTGTGCCTCTGGTCGTGGTAGTGCGCGAATGAGTGCAACGGGTGGTCGTGGTGGACAAATGATGTCTAAATCATCTGTGGCAAAATCGACAGCGACTACTACAACAGAAGAAAGCGAAGAAACAGATATGACTGACGATGTTGAATCTGATACAGACGATACCTCTTCAGAAAATGTTTCTAAAAAGGCTCCAAACAAACCTAAACCAGAATCCCAAGAAGATTGTCGTGAAAAATATCGTGCTTGTATGGATGAATTCTGTTTGCTCGGTGAAAGCGAAGGTGAAAGATGCGCTTGTTCTGATAATATAAATTTGGCAAAAAGTAAAATAAAAGTAGTTTTGGATTTACAAGCCGAAGCGGATAAATTATATACCGAAGGGGTAGATAGGGAAAAGGCGCTTGCTCTTGGTGCTGAAAAAAGTAAATGGTTGTTCGGTGAAAGTGAAGCGGCAAAAAAGAGTTCCAGTAAATCTGGTGTAAACTTTTTGGCATGGCTTAATGGGGAAGAAACTATCGATGGCGATGATACAGAGTCTGTCGGTGATGATATGGATTTGGGGGATGATTTATATCAAATGGCTGCTGAATCGTGCGAAGCTGAATTAAAAGCGTGTGGTAGCAAGGCCGATAGGGAAGAAGAATTATATAGTCGTATGATAGTCCAAGATTGTAAAAATTATGGCTCGTATTTAGCAGATCAAAAAACAAATGCGGAATCTAATAAACGAATCGCTGAATCTGCTGTTCGTAAAGCCAGAATGGAAGTGTTAGATACAACTAATAAATATAATCGTGGTGAATGTTTGCTTGCTTATCGTTCTTGTATTGCAGATAAGGGTGGTTGTGGTGCAAATTTTGAAAATTGTTTGGATGCTGCGTTGTTGCAAAGACGTGCGAATGCTTGTGAAAATGTTTTGGATCAATGTATGGCGGTAAGAAAGTATGTTGAAGATGATTGGAAAGCAGAATCAAAAACGGTGTTAGCAGAAGCAGAAAAATATGCCGATAAGAATATGCGTGCTACATGTATGGCAAAAATACAAAACTGTTTGGAAGAGGGGTGTTCAACTTCCACAAATTCTATGTGTTTAAGCGATGTTAATGTTGCCGCTGGTATATGCCCAATTATTACAGAATGTAATGAAAAAATACCTGGGTTGCAAACGGCGGTAAACGATAAATTGGGATATTTGCAAACTAAATTCTGTGAAAATGATGTTGATGCCTGTTTACAGGACAAGTGTGGTCAAGATTTTACAAAGCCAGAATGTATGAGTAAAAAACCTTATGAAATAGCAAAATTATGTCCCCAAGATATGTTTCCATCTTGTAAAAATGCAACTCAATTTGATGTGATTGTTCAATCTGCTATTTTGCAAATGGATTACCAAATGTTACAAGGGTGCGTAAATTACTTTAGTGAGCAATTGACAAAAGTTTGTGGAACAGATATGGCTTGTTTGCCCATTGATCCAGAAATTTCTTCTTTGTCATCTTTACCAGAAGAAGAGGATGGGTTGGTAAAATTACGTAGAAAAATAATGACAAATGCACAAAATGCTGTTGATGAATTCTTTGTTCAGTTTGAACAAGATATGACTGTTTCGGCTTGTGCGGACAGTCAAAGCCAACCAAATAAACAGGTAAAAGGAAAAATTTCTTTGGGTGCAAGTGTATTCAATACTGCAAAATTGCTTGGGAAAATGGCAGCGGAAAATCGTGCTGTTCGTGAATTGGATAGTAAAATCGCAGAATTGTCACGCAAACAAGATTTAGAGACCGCAAAACAAACTTGCTTAAAAACATATAAACCAGAAAAACCAGATAGTTCTAAAAAGAATTATTCTTATATACACACAGTATCCTTTGAACCAAGTTTAAGAAATTGTCACGTTTGTCGTATGCAACAAGTATGTGAACAAGGTGGTGAGTCCAAGGCTTCATCTGCATTAAAGGCGGCTTCTGGTGGTTTAGCAGCTGGTGCTGCAATGGGAACTGGTATTAACGCTGGTTGGGGAACGGCAATTGGTGGTGCAGTTGGCGCAGTTGGTGCTGGTGTAATGGGATATATGTCTGGTGGTGAAAAAGAATTCTGCCAAGAACTTGAGTCTTGTGAAGATATAAATATGTAGGGAGATATTGATGAAAAAAATATTAAGTATTACATGTTCAATATTAAGTTGTTTGGTGTTGTATGGTGCCAATGATTCTTTTGGTGCTACAAAAAAAGCAAAAGCACCTAAAAAACAGTCTGCACTACAAGCGGGAACAAAAGTTCGTGGAAAAATAGAGGCTGACGGTGTATATAATCAAGATTGTTATGATTTTTATTATGGTTGTATGGATCAGTTTTGTATAGCTGATAATGAAAATGGTGGTTCTTGTATGTGTAGTGATGATGCTGCAAAATATGATGAACAACTAGAGGCTATCAAAAAAACTATAGCAGAAGCAGAAAGGGTGAGAACCGAAGAAGTTGAAAAAATTCAAGCTGGTGCTAATGCGGATATTATATTTAATAATGGTGAAAGGCAATATAACGATGATGGAACTGTTGTAAAACTTGGTAAAAAGAAAAAAGTATCTACAAATCCAGCAAAAATGGTTTCTTTATATGAAGAAGAAGAGGAAGAAGAATTTGATAGCGAATGGGTTGATATAGATTTATCTAATAAAGTCGGTAAAGAGTTATATAAATCTGCTCATGAATTGTGTGTGGAACAAATGCAAGAAGAAGAAAATATGGGGGATTCTTGCAATAATGATTTGAAAATATTAACTCAAATGTATTCTCGCCAGATTATTTCTGATTGCAAAGGTCTTGCAAATGTTATTGCACAAAAGAAAGCCGAAGCCGATTCGCAACTTGCCGAAGCAAAATCTCAAGTCCGTTCTGCGTTAAAAGAATCTTTGGAAGAAGCTAATAAATATGATCGTGGAACTTGTATGGTTGAATACAGAAATTGTATGAAAACTACCGATGCTTGTGGCCCTGAATGGGAAAATTGTGTTATGGAAATAGCTTCTGGTAATATGATTAACAACACAACTTCCAAAGGTTCGTCAAATTCTGCTACTGGTGTAAAATATAATATAAATAAATTAACAATGGAAAGATTAGAAGCCAAAAAGTTTATCTGTGAAAAAGTTTTAGATAAATGTATAGCGGTTCGTGATTTTATATGGGATGATTTTCTAAAGGATATTGCACCGACTATCAGATTGGCTGAATCTAATGCGGAATCTAAAAAAAGACAATCGTGCCTTGGTGATATTTCTACTTGTATTCAAACTGCTTGTAAAGATGATATAGAGGGTAAAGGGGTTGCTTCTATGGATGCGTGTCTTGCACGTCCAGATATGGCGCGTTCTTTCTGTAAGGTTCAAATAGAACCATGTGAAAAAATGGAGCCACAAATTTGGGACTATGTGAAAGATAAATTGGCAGCAATGCGTGTTGATGAATGTACAAAAGAGGTTAAAGAATGTTTCTTATCAGAGGATAGATGTGGTGAGAATTTTATAAATTGTATAGGTATGGATTTTAATTATATTCATGATATGTGTCCATTGGATAAACTTGTTACTTGTAAACAAACTAATCCTAAATTTTCAATGTCGGATTTGGATTCTATGTTGATGGGATTATATTTAAATATAGATAATTCATTTTTGGATAATTGCCAAAATCTTGCTGAACAAAAAATGGAAGAATTATGTGGCAGTACAACCGATTGTAATGCTTTTGCTGCTGATGAATATTTGGGTACAGGTTCTATAAAATCTCAAAAAGATGATACAACTTATCGTGTTACTGGTATGATTTCATTTGGTAGTATCAAAATGGGTGATGCTGCTGGTGGGGTTAAAGATGGTGGTGTTGTTTTAAAACCTGGCGAAATTGGGGTTCAAGATTATATCAAAGAAATTAGAAAGAAAAATGCAGAAGTTCCAAATGCCGATGCTATTATATCTTCCATAGAAGAAGAATTAAATAATATCGCTGGAACAATAAATAAAGTTATTACAGTTATAGAATCTGACCAACGTGTTCAGTATTGTATAAATGGCCGTGATTTAAGTCAAATCAATGGGAAAACTAATAAAAATGGTAAAAATCAAACGGTTGCACGTTTTCCAAATCTGATGAATCAATATCGTGTTATGATAGGTATCGCGGCATTACGTAAAGCGCAAAATAACTATAATAAAAAGGTGGCAGAAGCTATAGCAGAAGCATCAAAAAATTCATCGGATGATATTGCACAATATATGTGTCAAAAAATAGCAGATATTGGAAATACTGTATCGGATGCTTCTGGGTTATTTGATCAAAAACCTTTAACAGCTCCTTATTCAATATCTTATGATGTTGGTGCTGGTTTGCAAACCGCGACTTTGGCACAAGGTGGTAAAGGTAAAAGTGTAGATGGTATGGGTAGTCTTGAATCGCATTTTAATGGGGGAAAAAGAAAACACACAGTTCAAAATTCTGGTGTGACTCGGGAACGCGAGGCTATATTTAACAGAGCAAACAGAATTTGTCATGTGTGTACCACAACCACAACAAAAACTTGTTCAAATACAGTGAAGTATTCCAAGTCAACCAGTGATTGTAAAATAAATGCTGGTGACCCAGTGTGTGAAGATATTAAAATGTAATAAATAAAAATCCCACCGTTTTGGTGGGTTTTTGTTCCTAAGGATTTTTATTAAATTTACAGATATAATTTTTATGTGCTTAACCAAAGGAGAAA
>JAKSSZ010000003.1 GCA_024402835.1 Alphaproteobacteria bacterium
TCCAAAACAAAGTCATAGAAAATATAGAAAAGAAATGTAATGCAAAAATACGTGATAAATAAATATATCGCATAACAAATAAAAAAGCCGATTTATACCGGCTTTTTTATTTTTGTATTTGCGTCATCTATTATTTTTGGTAATTACACCACTGTTTAACTGGACAATTTTCGCATAATGGTTTTATTGCTTTACATGTATATCGCCCATGTAAAACCATAACATGATTTACAAATTCATGATATTGTTGTGGAATTATTTTTAATAACTTTCTTTCCACTTTTTCTGGTGTGTTATCTGATTTGTTTACCCAACCAAATCTGTGTGATAATCTAAACACATGCGTATCAACTCCGATATTTGGTTCTCCCCATAACACGTTCATTATTACATTTGCTGTTTTTTGCCCAATACCCGATAATTTCATTAAATCATCACGATTATGATATTTTGTTGGGAATTTATAATTTATAACATTACTGTCTGTATCTTTTAATTGTTGTGCCAAAGAAATGATGTTTTTTGCTTTGTTATTAAAGAAAGAAATTACTTTGATATATTCTTTTAATTTCGTTTCACCCAACTTTAACATTGTATCTGGATTATATGCTATTTTAAATAAATCTGGTGTCACTTCATTTACTTTTTTATCTGTTGCCTGTGCAGATAAAATAACAGCCACCGCAAAAGTAAATTCGTTTGTATGGTATAACTCGGAACGAATATTCATATTTAAAATTTTTGGAACATTCGTAAAATAAATATCTGGTGTCAAAGTGATTTTTTTATTTACCATCTTTTTGGTAATTCGTTATATTTTAATAAATAATCTTTTATTGCTGGTTTGCATACAGATTCACAATTTTTATTACATAATTCTAATGCTTTATCTGGGGTTGAATCTATAAATAAATCTTTAACATCATGCGATAAAACATCTATGTATTGTGTTTCAGAATCGTTTAACATAATTCCACAAATACATTGTGAATGATATTTTGTATCGGTAATTTTATCATTTACAGAATATGTTATCGGTTTTGCTTCAATACATTTGTGAACAATTGTATTGTCTTTTTGTTTTACACACAAATCATTACATATATCATTACATTCTGAATCACTTATGCTTGCTGATTCGTATTCAAATCCATCTATAAAACCATTTTCACATTTACAACCATATTTATAATTAAATTGTTGTATAACTTTATTTCCACTAACTACCGGATTTGTTTGCGCGATTTTTTCACAATGTCCAAATGGTTCGGTTTGTGTTGTTTTTCCACTACATAAATCTGCACATTGTTTATTACAATCTTTATTAAACTTTGTGTTTGATTTAAAAGAAAAATTTTGAATCATACGCATTTGATTGTTTTCATTACACCAACAATACAAATTATAATCATCGCTATCTGCTGTTTCATGCGCCAAACAAATTGCATTTGGTTCAACAACAGATGCGACAACATTTCTTTTCATCAGAAAATGAAACAAAGAATAAAAACCAACAAAACAAATTAAAAATGTTATTAAAAATATCCAAATTTGCTTTTGTTTCATTGTTAATCCCTTTTTTATATCTTTGATATTGTAATAGACAATTTATGATTTTCAATTTCTGTTGTAAACATATCTGCACTACCAAATTGCATATCAACAATCAAAGCATCATGCATTATACGTTCTTTATATTTTTCCACAGCCGATTTTAATTCTGTATCAGCCGAATAAATCAATTTTATTCTGTCTGAAACATCAAAATTTGCCGCCTTTCTGGAATCTTGAATAAATCGCAATGTATCATTTACCAAACCTTCGGCAATTAAATCATCTGTCACATTTGTATTTAATACAACAACTGCGGTATTGTCCGGCAATGCAATACCAGAAACCCCAGATTTAACAGTCAATCTTTGTTCAAATTCATCTGGCAATACAGAATAATCACCAACAATTAAATTTCCATTTTCAATTGTATATTTGTTCTGTTTAACCATCGGTATGATATCTTTTAATGCACCGCCTAATCTGGCACCTATTTTTGGTGTAATTAAATATATAAACGAATCTGCTACATTGTTTATATCTGCAACAAACTTTACATGTTTAACATTTAACTCATCACAGATTATATCGGCATATTGTTCCATATTTATACCGGCAATAGTTATATCTTGTAATGGTAATCTGTTACGCAATTTATATTGTTCACGTAATTGTTTACCCACAGATACTATCATTTGCACACGGCGCATATCTGTCACAATTTGTTCTTCATATTTTGTTGGTGTTGGCCAATCTTCCAAATGAACAGATTCTTTGCCCGTTAAATTTTTGTATATGTATTCAGATATAAATGGAGCAAATGGCGCCAAAGTTTTACATAACGTTGTTAAAGCAAAATGTAATGTTTCAAAAGCCGTTATATCTTCGTTCCAAAATCTTTCACGGTTACGACGTATATACCAATTGTTTAATATATCTAAAAATCTAACAAATTCTTTTATTGCTATATCTGGCTTATACGATTCCAAAGAATCAGATACCTGTTTTATTAAATAATTCAATTCAGAAACAATATAACAATCTAACACATTATCAGATTTTTTATATTCAGATACCATTATATTTCCGGCATTAGCATACAATGTGAAAAAGTGATATGCGTTCCATAATGGTGTAAGTATAGTTTTTATTGTGTCATTGAAAACTTTACCTTCTTTATCCATACATATTGGTTCGGCCTTCATAAAATTGCTGCCTTGGATAAACAAACGAATTGCATCTGAGCCATATTTTTCAAATAAATCTGATGGGTCAGAATAATTATGCAAAGATTTAGAAAACTTGCGTTTATGTTCGTCCAATGCCATACCATTTGCAGATACAACGCGGAACGCTGGCTTATCAAACAAAGCGACCGCCATAATCATCAAAGAATAGAACCAACCACGTGTTTGATCTTGTCCCTCGATTATGTAATCAGCAGGGAAATTTTTAGCAAATTTATCCTGGTTTTCAAATGGGTAATGTAATTGTGCAAATGGCATAGACCCAGATTCAAACCAACAATCTAAAACATCTGTTATACGTTTCCAGCCGTCTTTTTCCAACGCATCTAATGTTGGACGATGTAAATCATGAATTTCTGTGCCAAAGAAATCTTCTAATTCTTTGATAGAACCAAAGATTTTATATTCGCCATCTTTTTCCCAAATTGGTAATGGAACACCCCAAAATCTGTTTCTGGAAATTCCCCATGGACGAGCATTTTCAATCCATGACATAAAACGATTTCCAGCAGATGTCCATGTTGTTTCATTTTTTGTTATTTCAACTAATCTATCCCTGATTTTTGGAACATCTACATACCATGCGTCTGTTGCACGATAAATCAGTTTTTCATGACTGCGTGGACCAAATGGATAAGAGTGTTTGTGTTGGTCTTTTTTAACCAAGATTCCATTTTGTTTCAACCAATCTATGATTTTTGGATTTGCTTCAAAAATATTCATACCCGCCCAATCAGAAACAGTTGAATCAAAATTACCATAATCATCAACATTCAAAATTACAGGGAATTTTGGGTCTAAATTTTTTGCTGCGAAATAGTCGTCTTCGCCAAACGCAGGCGCTATGTGAACAATGCCCGTTCCATCACTATCTGACACATAATCTGCAGAAATAACTTGATGTAACAAAGAATCTTGACCGGCATAATAATTAAATATTGGTTTATAATGCAAACCAACCAAATCTTTACCCAACACAGTATTTAATACTTTTGAATTTGCAAATACTTTATCGTATGCTTTTAACCGTGATTCTGCCAATACGTATACATTACCATCTTCGTGTTGCATACGAACATATTTCATAGTTGGGTTTACAGCCAAAGCAGAATTAGCCGGTAATGTCCATGGTGTTGTTGTCCATGCAATTGCACGGTCGCCATTTTCCAATTCAAACCATACGGTCACAGTATCATCAACAATGTCTTGATATTCGCTGGATGCTTCGCTGTTTGATAAAACAGTTCCCAATTTCCAATCAAATGGATTTACTTTGAAATCTTTATAGAGCAAACCTTTCTTGTATAATTCTTTCAATGCCCAAATTACAGATTCCATATAGTTTTTATCCATTGTGCGATAACCAAAATTATCACCACCATCAACCCAACGACCAATGCGTTCTATGTATCCCAGCCATACATTTGTATATGTCATAACATCAGCACGACACATATCACAAAATGCGGCTATACCGTCTTCTTCTACTATTTTTTTAGCGGTGCGACCCTGCTTTTTTTCAACACTGTTTTCAGCAGGCAGACCGTGACAATCCCAACCCAATTCACGAACAACATATTTTCCATTCATTGTTTGGAAACGAGAAATCATATCTTTAATTGCAGAAACCCCCAAATGTCCCAAATGTGGCAAACCATTTCCAAATGGTGGACCATCATAAAAATTAAAAGGATGTCCCAATTTTGTTTTGTTCAAACTTTTATGAAAAATATCATTTTCGCGCCAAAAATTTATTATGTTATGTTCTATTTCTGTAAAGTTGGCTTTTGGCTCTGTTTTTTGATATGGCATAATAATCTCTTTTATGTTTTATTTGGCATTCCCAATGGGACTCGAACCCATGTTACCAGAATGAGAATCTGATGTCCTAACCGCTAGACGATGGGAACTAACTTTTGTTCCTATGTATAATAAACTAATATAGCAATATTTCAAACTTTTTTTACTGACGAAATTCTGTTTTTATGATAAACTTTATATCTAAAAGAGAGAAGAGATGAAAAAACTATTATATGCCTTTGCATTATTGCCAATTACCGCATTTGCAGAACCCGATTGTGCAACGACTCACGAATTACCAGATACAGAAATGACATTACACGAAGTTGTAAAAATGGGATTATGCAGAAACCCACAAACAGCCGCCGCGTATGCTTCATTACAATCTATGCGTTTTTCTAAAAATGCTGGTTATTCATCATATTTACCAACTGTAAATTTAAGTGGGTCGGCAAGTCGTGAAAATAAAAAGGGCGAATGGAACGATTCTTGGCAATACAGTGCCTCTATCGGTGCTTCGTATTTAATCTTTGATTTTGGTAAAAGATTGGCTGATATGAATCAGTTGATTTCTACATACAAAGCAACCGGATTTGAATTCAGTGATACTGTCCAAAATTTTGTATATGGTTTGGTTGGTTCGTATTATGAATTGTTAAACGCGGACGCCGATGTCAAAGCCGCCCAATCGGCATTGACAGTTGCACAAACAGCAAAAGATACCGCGGACAAAAAATTCAAAGCCGGCGCCGTGGCCAAGGCTGATGTTTACAAAGCCGATACAACTTTGGCAAGTTCTAAATTATCTTTGGAACGCGCAAAAAACAATCGTGAAATAGCAAAAGGAAATTTATTAACAAAATTATCTTTTCCTGCTACAACCGATATTAAAATCGCAGATATGTCATCAACTTTTGGAACCGAAGCCGAAAACGAAAACATCGAAGAACTTATTGAATTGGCAAAACAAAAAAAGCCATCTTTATTACGTGCATCTGCACAAAAAGATGCGGCTTGGCATAAAAGAAACAGTGCTTTCTTGAAAAATTTACCCAGTTTCAGTTTAAGTGGACGAATAAATTGGGGCGAAGACAGATTGCCAGGTGTTTTTGAAATAGAATCTCGTGACCGTGTTTCTGGCAGTATCGGTATAAGTGCATCTATGCCTATATTTGCTGGATTTAGTAATTTTTATAGTATTCGTTCTGCCGAAGCCGATTATGACCGTGCGAAATTAAACGAACAAAATGCAGAAAATGAAACAGTATTGGATGTGTTTACTGCATATCAAAATTACAAAACCGCACAAACAGTATTAAAACAAGCAGAAACATTATTAAAGTCTGCAACAGAATCTGAACGTGTCACATCTGGTATGTATAAAGTCGGTCGCGCAACAATGCTTGATTGGCAAACAGCGCAATCGGAATTAGTAAATGCACGCAAACAACACAATTCTGCAAAATATGATTTGTTTATAAAACGTGCTGCAGTTGCATTGGCTATTGGTGATATAAAATCTGGATTAGAGGAGATGGGGAATGAACAATAAAAGTTTTTTTGCAAAATTTTTTGGTTGGATTTGGCGGCATAAATGGCTAACTTTGATTTTTTTATCTGCTTTGCTAATTGTTGGTTTGGTTTTGTTTGGAAAATCAAAAGCAACTGGCGATTATGTCACTGTAAATATATCACGTGGTGATTTAATGCAAACGGTAACTGCTACCGGTGAAATAAAACCTGTAAACACAGTAAACATTGGTTCCCAAGTTTCCGGAACAATTGATGAAATATATGTTGATTATAATTCTGTTGTAAAAAAAGGTGATGTTTTATTGACCATAGAACCATCTGTTTTACAATCATCTGTTGATGAAGCCATGGCTTCTTTGACGTCTGCAAAATCACAATTAAACTATGCTAAAAACGAATATGAAAGAAACAAATCTTTGTATTCAGACGGCTTTATTTCACGTGCAGAAATGGAACAATCACAAACAGCATACGAACAAGCCGAACAAAGTGTAAAAAAATTACAATACTCTTATGACCGTGCTGTAACAAATTTGGGTTATGCTACAATTACATCACCGGTTGATGGAACTGTTATTTCCCGTAAAGTAGACAAAGGACAAACAGTTGCTGCATCTTTCCAAACACCTGATTTGTTCGAAATTGCCGAAGATTTATCAAAAATGCAAATCGAAACAGCCGTATCCGAAGCCGATATCGGCATGATAAAAGAGGGTCAACCTGTAACATTTACCGTGGACGCTTATTCTGGTGACACATTCGAAGGTTCTGTCCGTCAAATAAGATTATCACCAACAACCACATCAAATGTTGTTGTTTATACTGTGGTCATAGATGTTGATAATTCAGACCTAAGATTAATGCCTGGTATGACTGCTTTTGTGACTATCGTTGTTGCCGAAGCAAAAGATGCATGGAAAGTCCAAAACGCTGGGTTATTAATACGTTCTTTCAAAGGTGTCATAGATGAAGCCCCAGAAAACGTTAAACCATCTACACATATTGCTATTCAACGTGATAAAAAGGTTGTATTTGTTCCATATACCAAAGGGCTAATTACAGCAACAGAAACACAAATAATATCTGATGAAATCCAAGACAAAGATAAAATCATTGTCGGTCGTATTGGCCAAAAGACAACTAAAAAATCATCATCTATGATAGGTGGTGGTCACGGTGGCCCACGGAGAATGTAAAGACAATGGCACAACCACCTGTAATTTCTTTGAAAAAAATATGTAAAAGTTTTCCATTGGAAATCGGTGGTGAACAACAAGTCTTATTTGATATAACTTTTGAAATCAAATCGGGTGAATTCCTTGCTATTATGGGCCCCAGTGGTTCTGGTAAATCAACATGTATGAATATAGTCGGTGCTTTGGATTCTGCAACTTCTGGAACTTATGAATTATATGGCAAAGATATAACCAGTTTATCATCAGATGAACTCGCAACTATCAGAAACGAACACATTGGTTTTGTTTTCCAAAACTTTAATTTATTGGCAAAAAGAAACATACTCGATAATGTTATGTTGCCACTTATGTATCGTGGGTTGCCAATAGATGAAAGAATAAAAAAAGCACGTGAAATGCTTAAATTGGTTGGCTTGGAAAACTTTGAAACATATTTACCAACTCAATTGTCTGGTGGTATGAAACAAAGGGTTGCTATTGCGCGTGCTTTGGCGGGAACTCCAAAATTGATATTGGCTGACGAACCAACGGGCGCTTTGGACAGTAAAATGGGCAATGAAATCTTAAAGTTTTTCAAAAAATTAAATAACGATTTGGGAATAACAATTATTATGATTACCCACGAATTTGAAATTGCAAAATATGCCGACCGTGTTATACACATTTACGATGGACATATTACATACGATGGCAAAGTTCCAAAAGATGAACATACATTATTAAAATCAGAAAAAAGCCGCAAAAAATGACCTTTAATGATATATTAAAAGAATCTTGGTTATCTATCAGTGGAAATAAATTACGTTCTTTTTTGACCGTATTGGGTATAGTTATCGGTGTAATGGCTGTGGTTATAATGGTTGCTGTTGGTGAAACAGTTGAACAATCTATCACAGACCAATTTTCATCTTTGGGGACAAATACAATTGTTATTCGTGCAGGCGCCGCGCAAAGTGCTGGTGTTCGCACAGGTAATCGCCAAACATTAACATTGGATGATGCGGAATTTCTCGCAAAATTGCCGGATGTCGCAGCCGTTACCCCCGCACAACAAGGTGGTGCCCAGGTAATATATGGAAATAAAAACTGGGCAACATCAATGGTTGGTGTTTATCCAGAATATACAACTGTCCAAAATATAGAATTAGAATACGGAACATTTTTTGACCGCAGTGCCGTAAAAAATGCCTCTACATACGCTGTAATTGGACCAGATACTGCCGAAGAACTTGGTATGCCAACAAACCCCGTTGGTGAAATTATTCGTATTCAAAACACGCCTTTTGTTGTTATTGGTGTTATGAAAGCCAAAGGTGACTCTTCTATGGGAAGCCAAGACGATATGGTTATCGTTCCTATAACAACATTAAAAAAGAGGGTCCAAGGTTCCAGATTCCCAAATTCTGTTAGTATGATAGCAATGAAATTATATCAAGATGCCGATAATAATGTTGCCACAGAACAAATGACCGCCCTATTACGTCAAAGACATAAATTAAAAGACAGTGATGCTGATGATTTCCAAATTACAGATATGAAACAAGTTATGGAAACTATGAATACAGTTACCGGTTATCTAAAATTATTATTAATTGCTATCGCTGCTGTATCACTGTTGGTTGGTTCTATTGGTATTATGAATATGATGTTAGTATCTGTGACAGAAAGAACACGTGAAATCGGTATAAGAAAGGCTATCGGTGCCCGTGAAGAAGTAATAATTATACAGTTTTTATCAGAATCTGTATTAATATCGTTCATGGGTTCTATGGCTGGATTAATTCTTGGCGTTGGTTTATCCCAAGGAATCGGGCGATTAGTTTTAAATTATAATGTTCCATTCAGTGTTTGGCCTGTTATATTATCTGTGTCTGTTGCTGTAATTGTTGGTCTGGCATCTGGTGTTGGCCCTGCAGTCAAAGCAGCAAAATTAAACCCCATAGACAGTTTAAGATATGAATAAAAATAAAAAGGTCTAAATGACCTTTTTATTATTCTTTTCTATCTGGATATTTACCATCTATCAGATTTTGTTTGACCACGTGATGTTTTATTTTTTGTGTACTGGTCATTGGTAAATCTTCTGTTGTCATAGCAAAATGAGTTACCCATTTATAAGATGCAAGTTTTTTATTCTTTTCGGCAATTTCATTTGCTAATTTATCCAAAGTCATACCTTCTTTTACAGAAAACACACCGTATGCAACTGTTTTGTCTTTTACTTTGTGTTCAAATACGGCGACATTTTTAACACCATCTATATCCATAAATAATGCTTCTAATTCATCTGGATAAACATTTTTACCAGAATCTAAAACAATAACTTGTTTTTTACGTCCGGCAAAATGTAATTCGCCATTTTTATCCATATATACCATATCACCGGTATTGAAAAAGCCGTTTTCATCAAATGATTCTGCATTTACGGTTGGGTTGTTTAAATATCCATTGAATACTTGATGTCCGCGAAGCCACAATACACCAACCCCGTTTTCATCTTTATCACGAATTTCGCATTCGTTATTAGATACTGGCCCACCAACAGAAAACGCCATACGTTTGCTTGTTGGTTTTGAAATACATATTGGTCCAACTGTTTCTGTTAAACCATATCCCTGAATAAAGGCCAATCCCAAAGATTCGTAAAACTTTTCTACCTCTGGTTTTGTTGCAGCGCCACCTGCGATACACAAACGTGCGCGACCACCAAAAACTTCCAATAATGGTTTTTGTATTTGTCTTACAAAATAGCCCAATCCCATATCGTTTAATGTTTTTTGATTTTTCAAGATAAATTCAGCAACTTTCCATTTTCTTTGTGCTTTCATGTTATCTATAATTTTATTACGGAACAATTCCCAAATACGTGGAACTGCTGGTATAACATGTGGTTTAAATGTTTTAAAATCATTTAAAATATATTTTGGGTTTATAGTCGGTTGTAATAATAATCCACCACCATAATGCAAAGTTCCCAAAATACAAACAGCAAAACCAAAAATATGATACAATGGTAAAAAGCCATAAATTATTTCCCCTGCATCATAATATTCAGCCATATCACCCAAAGAATTTGAACATTCTATTAGGTTAAAATGTGTTAGTGGAACAACTTTTGGTGTTCCTGTTGAACCTGATGTAAATGACATTGTTGCAATATCGGTAGATTCTAATTGATGTGGTCGCAAGTCATAATTTATATCACCGTCTGTTTTTGTTATATCAAAGAATTTGAAATTTTTCGCTTCATAGAAAAATGATGGTTCTGCACATACGAACTTGCAATCTGCAATTTCCATCATGTTATCGTATTCAAAAGATGTTAAATTTGTATCTAACATCAAAACAATTCCACCTAAATACCATATTGCAAATAAAGTCAATGGAAACTGTGGTATGTTATGTGATAAAATACCGACAACATCCCCTGCTTTAACACCTGCATTATGTAATGTGGTTGCGCGCGCACGAACTTGTTCAATAAATTGTGTATAAGTCACATTTTCACGGACCAAAAATAAATTATTTGGCCATTGTTTCGCTGTTTCTTCTAACAATTGGTACATATTCATTGTATCTATCCTATCTTTTTTATTCGTGTTTATTTGTATATTTGCCGTCTATTAAATTTTGACGAACAAGATAATGTTTTACTTTACCGGTACTGGTTGTTGGTAAATCTTCGGTAGTCATTGCGAAATGGGTCACCCATTTATATGGTGCCAAATTCTTGTTTGCCAAAGCCACATACAGCGCCAATTTTGACATTGTCATATTTTTTTCAACAGAAAACACACCGTATGCAACTGTTTTATCTTTTACTTTATGTTCAAATACAGCAACATTTTTAACACCGTCTATTTCCATAAACAATGCTTCTAATTCATCTGGATAAACATTTTTACCAGAATCTAAAACAATAACCTGTTTTTTGCGCCCCGCAAAATGCAATTCGCCATTTTTATCCATATATACCATATCACCGGTATTGAAAAAGCCGTTTTTATCAAATGATTCTTCATTCATAGATGGGTTGTTTACATAACCATTAAACACTTGTGGTCCACGAACCCATAATGTGCCAATACCTTTTTCGTCTTTATTTCTTATTTCGCATTCGTTGCACCCCATTGGGCCACCAACAGAAAAAGGAACACGTTTCTTTACAGGATGCGAACAACAAATTGGCCCAACTGTTTCTGTCATACCATAGCCCTGAATAAAAGTAAGTCCCAAAGATTCGTAAAACTTTTCTACTTCTGGTTTTGTTGCAGCGCCACCAGCAATCAATAGATTTGCACGACCACCAAATACAGAAAGTAATGGTTTTTGGACTTTGCTAACTAAACCTTTTAACCCAATTGCTTTTAAAAACTTTCTGTTTTTCAAAACAAAAGACGCTAACCACCATTTTTTCTTTTCTTTGACCCCAGCAATCATTTTATTACGGAATATCTCCCACAAACGTGGAACAGCTGGTATAACATGCGGACGAAAAGTTTTGAAATCATCTAAAATCGCTTTTGGATTTACGGTTGGTTGTAAAACAACACCCATTTTATAGTGTAATGGGGCCAATATACCAATAGCAAAACCAAATATATGATATAACGGTAAAAATCCATACATAACTTCGCCATTATGTATCCATATATTAAAATCACTCATGGCATTGGCGGCTTCTATTAAATTAGAATGAGTAAGTGGCACAACTTTTGAAACACCCGTAGAACCCGAAGTAAATGACATTGTTGCAATTTCATCTATTTGTGTATCAGCTGCTTGTAAATCTTTGTTTGTTTCTGTATCAGCGACTTCTATATCGATAAATTTCACATTTTTTGATTCATAGAAAAATGATTTTTCTGCACAAACATGCTTACAGTTTGTAATTTTAGTCATATTTTCATATTCAAATGACGTTAAATTTGTATCCAACATCAAAACTCGTGCGCCCAAATACCATATAGCAAATAAAGTCAATGGAAATTGCGGTATATTGTGCGATAAAACACCGACAACATCACCTGCTTTGATACCAGCATTATGCAATGTAGTTGCGCGTGCATGAACCATGGGTAAAAAGCCCGTGTATGTAATATTTTCACGTATTAAAAAAAGGTTGTTCGGAGCTTCTTTTGCAGTTTGTTCCAAAAATTGGTACATGTTCATTTTTATCTATTTCCTTGTTTTTATAAAAGATTGTCGTTATTATAAACACATAAATAAAAGATTTCAATTATGAAAATATTGACATTAAATATAAACTCTATACGCGCCCATATTGAAAGTTTTATGGATATTCTATCAAGTGGCGAATATGATACAATTTTAGTTCAAGAATTAAAGGTTGAAAATAGCAATTTCCCATATAATTTATTTGATTCTTTTGGCTATAATATAAAAGTTTTCGGTCAAAAATCTTGGAATGGTGTTGCTACATTTTCTAAATATTCCATCGAAGACACAACTTTGGGATTACCGGGCTATGATGATATAAACGCCCGATTTTTAGAATGTGTTATTGATGGTCGGGTTCGTTTAATAAATGTATATATGCCAAATGGAGATTGTATAGAATCCCCAAAGTTTCAATATAAATTAGATTGGATGAATGCTTTTACAAAATATATTGCAAATCATTTAAATTCACCCGAAGCCGTTATCATAGCGGGCGATTATAATGTTGCAATATCTGATAATGATATATGGAATCCAACAAATTATATTGGTTCTTCAATTTCTGCTCCGGACGCTCGTAAAATCATGCAATCTTGGCTGGATTCTGGGTGGGTTGATACGTGGCGGACATTACACCCAACACAACGTGATTATACATGGTATGGCTATCGTGGCCGTGATACAGTCGGTAATAAACAAGGATTGCGTCTGGATTACTTTTTATGCAATAAAACCGCAATAAATATGATTAAAAACTGTGAAATAGATATAAATCCACGTCTTGCAGAAAAACCAACCGACCATTGTGGTTTGATGCTGGAAATATAAAGAACAAAGAACGATAAATTTATCTGTAAATTGTTGTGTTTATTACTAATTTAACAGTGATAGAACAGTGAAAGAAAAAAATCGGGATGAACACCCGATTTTTATTTTTTAGCTGGGGCTATTAATATAGATTTTGTTCGGTCTTCGGGTTTTGATTTTGATTCCAAAGTCCCCCTATCCCCAATCACTTCAACTATATGGTCAAATAATTGTGGAATTGAATCTTTGCCACGGAATAAAACACGTCTGTTACCACGTGTCATGGCAGAAATTTTTACTTTGTTTCCAGCAGCAAGCCATTCAAAAACTTTTTTTAATTTTATATTTAAGTCATTTTCTTCTATGAATGGTTTTACCCAAATATCTTTTGTTTCTATGACTTTTTGTTTCTTTTTTGCTTCGCTTGCATGTTTCTTTTGTTCGTATTTGTATTTACCATAATCCATAATCTTTGCGATAACTGGTGTTGCCGAACCATTTATTTCCACCAAATCCAAGCCAATCTCTTGCGCCATGTGTATAGCGTCGTTAGTGTTCATTACACCAAGATTTTGACCTTCGTTATTTATAACCAATACCTGCTTTGCAAATATTTTATTGTTTATGCGTGGACCATTGTCACGCGCTTTATCTTTATTAAAATCTGTTTTAATTGTAGGCTCCTTTGTTATCTACAAGCGAATTATTAAATATATTTGCTAGTTTTTCAACATTTTTTGAATTTTTTGTAAAGTTTCCCATGCATCACGTTTAAGATTTGTATTCAACAACATCATACTGGGATGATAAATTGGAAAAATTGTCGTGTTTTCGTATTCCGGCATTGTTATTTCCGTATCATGTGATTCTGATAATTTTGTTCCTGTGAATTCTTTACAAGCAAATGTCCCCAATGTCACAATGATAGTTGGGTGCAATAAACTTATTATTCTGTCAACAAATGGCTTTGCAAGCGTAATTTCTTCGGTTGTTGGTGTTCTGTTTCCGGGGGTATTCCAAAACAATAACGGGGTTATATTGATGGTTTTGCGTGATAAGTTTATAGCATTTAACATTTTGTCAAACAAATTACCGATTTTACCGGATAGAATCTGTCCAGCTATATCATCTTCGGTATTTGGAAAATCTGTTATAAATAAAATGTTTGACGGAATTTCTGAAAATGATGGTAAAACAACATTTGTTGCTGTTGACTTTAATGGATGATTAAATTCTCCCAACATACGAGATAAAGATTCTGTATCTGTTGGACGATTTGCCATAGATTTTGCCGTTTCAAGCGTCACCGGCGCCATAGCGGGAACAATTATTGGTTCGCCATGTTGTTTAGAAGATGTGTTATTTGTGCCATTTTTTTCAAGATTTGTTTTAATGGGCTTTTCTTGAATTTCCCATTCTACTCCAGCTAAATGTAAATCTAGTAAGTCAATTTGAGACATTTTTTATTTTTCTTGATTTTCAGTATATCTTGATATACAATATACTACGAGCAATAAAAATTCAAGGGAGTATTTCATGAAAATTAAAAACTTTGCTTTATTAGTTGGTGCTACTGGACTATTAGCTGGTTGCTGTGGTTCCCATATTGTTGAACCAACTGACTTAAACAACCAACGTGTGTTTTTTGATTTTAACTCTTCTGAAATTACAGAAGATGCTAATAACAACTTGTTGGGTCAATCTTTGTATATGAAACATCACGAAGATGTTAAAGTTCAAATTGCTGGTAACTGCGACGAACGTGGTTCTACTGAATACAATTTGGCTTTGGGTGCACGTCGTGCCAACGCTGCAAAGAAAGTTTTGGTAAATGACGGTATCGATGCAAAACGTATTTCTACTATTTCTTATGGTAAAGAACGTCCATTAGTTTCTGGAACAGGTGAAAAAGTTTGGAAATACAACCGTAATGCAACAACAACTGTTAAATAATAATTGTTGTTATCAAATAAAAAAATACCGGCAGTCGCCGGTATTTTTGTTGCTAATGATTTTATTTTTTTGTAATAAATTCTATTAACTTGTCCATTTTAACTCTGTTTGGATATTTTATTATTATTTCACCAGAACCGCCGCGTTTTTCTTTGATTTTAACAACTGTTTGCAGCACCGATGATAACTTTTGTTCTGTTTTTGATAAAAACGAATCATCAAGATGTGTAGATATATGCTTTTTACTGGCCTTTGCGCGATTCGTCTGATTTGCAATTTTTTGTGTATCTGCCACAGATAGATTTTTAGATAAAATTTCGCGTGCCAATAATTCAGGATTTTCAGAAACGGCTATTGTTCGGGCGTGTGATGCGGATATTTTGCCGTTTTTTACCAAATCTTTGACGGTGTCAGGTAATGTTGTTATACGAATCAGGTTTTTTATATAACTATCTGATTTTCCAATCAATTTTGATATATCTTCTAAACTATACCCATTATCTATAAGATTTTTATAACCGTCGCCCTCTTCTATGGGATTTAAGTTTTCGCGTTGAACATTTTCTATTAACGCAATTTCCATAGCATTTTTGTCGTTTAATGTTTTTACGACAGCTGGAATTTCTGATAATCCAGCGAGTTGACTTGCGCGCCAACGACGTTCGCCAGCAACAATTTCGTATAAATAGTTTTTATTTTGAACAGGTCTTATGATAATCGGAACCAATACGCCCTTTTCTTTTATAGATTTTGTTAAATCTTCGAGTTCGGTTTGTGTAAAAGTTCGACGTGGCTGATTTGGATTTGGATTTATTTGGAAAATTGGGATTTGTTTTATAACCACCCTTTCACCACCTGTTAAAACAGAAATATCTGGAATTACCCCCATTTCTTTATTTAAATCATTTAAACCTTTGCCTAAAAATTTAGATGGCATTTTTAATCCTTTTGTTCTAGTAAATTAATAACTTCGGTTGCAACACGTAAATATGCCTGGGCGCCAGCAGAATGAAAATCATATAACAGCGCCGGTTTGCCGTAACTGGGCGCTTCGGATACACGAACGTTTCGTGGGACAACAGTTTGAAAAACTTTTGATTTAAATGTATTTCTAACGTCTTCTTCTACGGCTTTTGTAAGTCCAAGTTTTTTGTCATACATTGTTAAAAGAACGCCCAGAATATCTAAATTTGCATTCCATTTATCTTTTATAACAGAAATTGTAGATAATAATTGTTGGACACCTTCTAAAGCAAAAAATTCGCATTGTAATGGAATAATAACATAGTTTGAAGCCACCAACGCATTTATTGTAAGCATTCCCAACGCCGGCGGGCAATCTATGATAATGTAATCATAATTATTTGAGATTTCATCAAGAGCATATTTTAATTTAAATTCTTTGTTGTCTAAATCCAGCATATCCAAATCAGCACCAGATAAAGCGGCAGACGCCGGTAAAATATGCAGATTTTCAACGGTAGTAGTTAATATATTTACTTTTATATTTGCTGTTCCCATTAAAACACCGTACACACTTTGTTTGTGTGATGCGCGAACAAAGCCCAAGCCAGTTCCAGCATTTCCCTGGGGGTCTAAATCAATCAATAACACGCGTTTTTTTATAGCAGCAAGCGATGTTCCCAAATTTATAGCCGTTGTTGTTTTTCCAACTCCGCCTTTTTGATTTGCAAAAGATATAATTTTTGCCATATTCCGTCCTTTACTTGTATTAAAAATAATAAAATAAAAGGCTATAAACTGTCAACTAAAAATAAAAAATAGTGTAAAAACAATATGTTATATGTTATTTCATATGAAATATTATATGTCTTTTATGTGTAAAATAAACCCATCACCTGTTTTTGATGGTGTTAGTGTGTAATTGAATTTATATTTTGTTTGTGCAAGTGTTATTTCTTCCGGTATGTTCCGGCCTTTTAATAAAAAAAGTTGGCATTTTGTTTTTGCTGTATAGTCCAATATTTTAACAAGCGGAGCAAATGCGCGCGCTGTAAAAACGGTTGTGTCGGTATTTACCGGTGTTTTTGATATAAAATTTTCAATTCTGTCATTTATAATTGTTAAATTTTGTAAAGCCAATTCTTGTTTCACAACATTTAAAAAGTTTGTTTTTTTGTTTTTTGATTCTATGCAAACAACTTTATAGCCCAAAATTGCCAAAACAACGCCAGGAAAACCTGCGCCGCTGCCCAAATCTATGATGTTTTTATCTTTTGGAATATGGGTTGCTAATTGGGCACTATCATCAAAATGTCTGTTTTGTATATCTGATAGTGTGCTGGGCGCAACCAGATTCATTGTTTGTGACCATTTTTTTAATAATAGTGTGTATTGTTCAAATTTATCTTTATTATTCATAAAATCTATTCTATCATCAAGATACGATGAAAAAAACGAAAAAAACAAAAAATTATTTAAAATATATTATTTTTAGCATTGTTTGCTTGTCGCTTGCGATATGTTGCTTTGTTTATAATACCACTTCGACAAAAACAGAACCGCAGGCTGTTTATGAAACAAAATTTGGGAATTATTTAGCGAGTCAACATGCTTTATATGTTAATGATTTTGTAAGTGCGACAAAATTCATTAATGAATTGAAAGACATAGATTATATGCCTGTAAAAAACGTTAAAGTTTTATCTGAATTTTTAAGTGGTCAAATGCCAACAGAAATCTCTTTCTTGAAAAACGATAAAAGTATTTCTGGGCGTTTAATTTATGATGCAGATTTAATACACAAATCAAAGTGGGAAGAGGTGTTTAATAGACACAAAAAAGATGATTCCGCATTAACAGCACCTGTGCGTATATTTTCGGGCATAAAAGTAAAATATTATAAAGATACCGAAAAGTTTATAAAAAGTTTGCATATAAATGATTCGTGGCGCGCTTTTATTCGTGGCCAAATAGCAGTGTTAAGAAACGATATAGATACCGCCGCAAAAGAATTTGCAAAAGTCCATCCAGAATTTATGAACTTGAACGACTATCTGTATTTAATGTCTTTTTACAAAGAACATAATATGACCGAAGATATGGATATATTAAAACAAGATTTTATCGCAAAACCATCTGGAATGTACGTTGCGAATTATGAAAATATTCCAGATTGGAGTAATTACGAGGGCTTTGAAAAAAATTTGGCGTTTAGTGTTCTCCAAACAGTTTCACACACGAAATTGATGTTGTATACGGATTTTTCTGTAATGTTATTAAGGTTTGCGCAACTTGTTGCACCAACAATAGATATGAATGCTATAAATTATTATATCGGGCTTTATTTATATCAAAATCATGGTGATTATACAAAGGTATTTAACCAAATAGACAAAGAACATCCGTTTTATTTGTTCGGACAAATAAAATCTATTGGAACAGATATCAAGAAATTAAAGAAAATCGTGCACAAGGCCCCTTTGTTTATAGATGCTGAAAAAATTTTGGTGGAGCACTATATCAAAACGGGACAAAAAAGACATGCTTTGCGGGTAATAAACAAAGCATTATCAAACAAAAATATCACAGAATTTGGTATGGTTTATTTTCTTAAACAGTGTGCGCATGTTTATTTAATGTTTAATAAAACATCTGCGGCGTACAAGGATATAAATAAAATGGAACAACTAAACGTTTTTGATAATGATTTGTTATTATTACAGGCACGTTTATTATTACAACAAAACAACCAATTAGAAAAGGCGTATGAATTAGTAATGGATGTTGTAAAACAAGATATTTCCAATGTTTTTGCTTGGGATGTTTTGGGACAAGTTGTTTATAAAACCGAAGGTGTATTTCCAGCGTTAGATTTAATAGAACGTGTTGGTAATATATCTGTAACAACATCTTCGTTGTTTGAACATTTAGGAGATTTTTATAAAGAAATAAATGAACCAGAAAAAGCGACGAAAGCATATAAACACGCAATATATTTATCAGATGATGGGTTAGTTGTAGTTCCACATATAAAACAAAAATTAAGGAAAATAAAATGAATATAGGTGTTTTTGGAGCAGGTGCGTGGGGCACAGCGTTGGCTTATACTTGCGCTAATTCTGGTAATAATGTTATTCATTGGGGGTTTAATGGTGTTTTTGATGGATTACCAGATATAGAAAAACCTGAAAACGTTATCAGAACAGACAATATGAATGATTTAGCAAAGACAGAATATTGGCTGATTGTGACTCCAGCAAGTTTTTTTAGAGAAACCGTAAAGAAAATGGTGCACGTTTATAATAACCAACCAATTTTAATTTGCACCAAGGGCATGGAAGCGCCATCGGGTAAATTTATGTCTGAGATATTACAAGAAGAATTACCACAATGCTCACAATATGGCGTTTTGTCTGGCCCACAGTTTGCGCACGAAGTTGCAACAGGTGTTCCAACAGGCTCAACAATAGCCGGAACAAATAATAAAGTTTGTGAAATGGGGCATGTTGCGCTATCAAAATTATATTTACAGGATTCAACCGATATTATTGGAACACAATTATGCGGTGTTGGAAAAAATGCAGAATCTTTGATATCCGGATATTTAACAATAAAATCTGCTGGCGAAAATGAACGTGCTTTATTATTTACACGTGCATGGACCGAGATTGTAGATATTGCTGTAAAAATGGGCGCAAATTGCCACACTTTTTCTGGATTATGTGGAATAGGGGATTTGTTTTTATCGGCAACCTCTACAACATCAAGAAATTTTTCAGCAGGTATGGCAATAGCAAAAAACGAAAGTTTTGGTGGAACGGTAGAGGGAATATTTGCTTTAAATGGCTTGATAAATCGTGCAAAACTATTAAATGTTGCTACCCCTGTGTTATGTGAAATGAAAAAACAGATGAAAATATAATCAATTTTTTTTGTTTTAATAAAAGGCATCTCTTTTAGAGATGTCTTTTTTTAATAACCAAAAGGATAAACAATGGTATATGCATATATTCGTGTTAGCACAGATAAACAAGATTGTGAAAATCAAATGTTAGGAATCCAAAAAAAAGCAGGACAATTAAATATCAAAATTGATAAGTGTATAAAAGATTCCGGCGTGTCTGGAACAAAAGATCCAGCAAAAAGGGCATTAGGAGGGTGTCTGAAAAAATTAAAAAAAGGGGATGTTATTTTATGTAGTGAAATATCAAGATTGGGCAGAAAATTGTTTATGATAATGAGAATATTAGAACGGTGTATGTCTGTGGGAGCAAAATTATACACAGTTAAAGATAATTTTGAGTTGGGCGATAATATACAAAGCAAAGTTTTGGCTTTTGCTTTTGGACTTTCTGCAGAAATAGAGCGTAATTTAATATCGCAAAGAACGAAAGAGGCGCTTGAAAACTGTAAACGCCAAGGAATAAAGTTGGGACGCCCAAAAGGTTCAATAAATCGGCACCATAAATTAGACAAGCGAAAAGATTACATAATATTATGTATGCAACACCATTTTATAAAAAAACAACTAGCAAAGAAATTGAAAGTATCGGTTATAACATTATCAAGATTTATAAAAAGGGAAAATATTAGTATTTATCATTAAAAAACAATAATAGTTTATCCAATTTTTATTAAATACAAATTTATTTTGTATAGGTGTTTTTTATTGCAAACAACATTTTGTTTGTTATAATCTGTGTGTTTTGGGTGGTTAGCTCAGTTGGCTAGAGCGTCACGTTGACATCGTGGAGGTCGTTGGTTCGAGCCCAATACCACCCACCA
>JAKSSZ010000030.1 GCA_024402835.1 Alphaproteobacteria bacterium
GCGCTTTGTCTGGTAAAAAGGCACGTATTGTTGAAGATTTGTCTAACAAATCATCAGCTTCTGATAAATAATATCAGCTAACATTATTAAAGGGGGAAATAAAATATGAGTATACAAAAACTTTTACTTATAACTTTATTCCCCTTATTTTGTTCTTGTAATTCGTATGCTTTTATAGAGAAAAATACAGCTGATTTAGTTGTTTTAGATAAAGTTTCTGGAAAAACTCAAAATATTCAAGTAGATATAGACAAACCAGTTCAATATGATAAATTGACCATAGTTGTTAAAAATTGTAAACAATCTGATCCTTTTGAAGCTGAAAATTTTTATGTGTTCTTGGAAATTTATTCACAAAAAACAGATCGTATATTCAGTGGTTGGATGAATCGTAACGAACCAAGTGAAAATCCTTTACAAAATGTCGATTATGATGTTTGGGTAAAACAATGCAAATAAAAACTATAAAAAAAATAATTAAAATATGTGTAGCAGTTGTTTTAATAACAACATTAGTTTTGCTGACTGTGTGGACAATATATTCACATAGAAAAGAAAAAAGTAATATGCAAAAATGGTCAGAAATGTCTATTGAACAAAAAAATAATATAGTAAATAGATTTTCAGATATTACGATAGAACAACATACGGTAATGATTGCTTGTATGGATAAAATATCAACATTCACAGATTCTGATACAATGATTATAAAAGATGCTTTGTCTTTGTGCTATCATGGTTTAAAAATGAATATTCAAATTCAAGATGAAAAATAAAATATTTCCCTTTTTGTTTTTGCTTTATGGTTGCACAAATAATATATCATCAAATATCGGTCAAGAATATATGAATGCAATATATTTGTCTAACCCATTGGGCGAGGAAAAAGAACCAGATACAGATTTATTGATACGTTTTGATGCGTTTGATTGTACTACTTTTGTTGAAACAGTTTTGGCTAATGGTAATAAAGAAAAATTAACTCAAATAAGATATAAAAATGGTAATATTGATATTTTAAACCGTAACCATTTTATAGAAACGGATTGGTTACAAAATAATAAAGATATTGTAGAAAATGTAAGTCATTTATATGGCAAAACTGCTGTGCGTCATATTGAAAATGATAAAAAATCTTGGTTCAAGAAAATTTATAATATAGATACTGATTTTAAAAAGCAAATTACAGATTTAGAGTATATTCCATACGAAAATTTAGCAAAGATAGATATAAAATCACCTATGATAATATTGTTTGTGCATGATGGTGCTGGTTTATACGATAAAATTGGTACTGATTTGGCTGTTACTCATATGGGGTTTATTATGCCTAATGGTATATTGCGTCATGCTTCCAGTGAATATGGTAAGATAATAGATGCAGATTTTTGGAAATATATTGAAAAAAAACAAAAGAATAAACATAATATTGGAGTAACTTTGGTAAAAATAAAATGAATAATGAAAAAATAATTATAACAGACATGGGGTCAACAGATTCCAATAAACATTCTGATAAGGCAATCTTGTGTTTGGGAATCGAATCTTCTTGCGATGAAACAAGTGCCGCAATAGTAGATTCTGATAGAAATATTTTGTCTCATATAATTTATTCTCAAATTCCAGAACATGCAAATTATGGTGGTGTAGTTCCAGAATTAGCGGCTCGTGCACATATTCTGGCCATAGAAGAAGTGGTTAAATTAACATTACAACGTGCAAATAAAACCTTAAATGATATAGATATTATTTCAGCAACTGCTGGTCCTGGACTTATTGGTGGTGTTTTGGTTGGGTGGATGGCGGCAGTTGGTATGTCGGATGCTTTACAAAAACCTTTAATAGCGATAAATCATTTAGAAGGACATGCTCTTGTTCCAAGGTTGTGTGCAACATCTGCTTTGGATAATACCGTAAATATAGATGTAAAATTTCCATATTTATTAATGTTGGCTTCTGGTGGACATTGTCAAATACTATTAGTTCATAATGTTGGACAATACGAGTTGTTGGGGCAAACTTTGGATGATAGTGCTGGTGAAGCATTTGATAAAATTGCTAAAATGTTGGGTTTGGGATATCCAGGTGGGCCAATAGTGGATAAAATGGCACGTCAAGGTAACCCAAAAAGATTTGATTTTCCACGCCCGTTATGTGATAAACCAAATTGTGATTTTTCTTTTTCTGGTATAAAAACAGCTGCAAGATTTTTATTAAATAGTATCTCCGAAGAAGAACGTAATGACACTTTTGTACAAGATTTTTGCGCTTCGTTTCAGCAGGCCGTTGTTGATTGTATAATAAATAGATTAAAACATGCTTTAAAAACTAACCCTGTCATAAAAGCAAATCCAGAAACCATAGTTGTGGCTGGTGGGGTTGCTAAAAACAGTGCTATACGAACAGCTATAGAAAAATTAGCAATAGAAAATAATAAATTATTTGCTGCGCCACCTATGAATTTATGTACAGATAATGGCGCAATGATAGCATGGGCAGGTATAGAAAATTATAAAGTTGGTAAAAATATTGTAAAACAACCTGTGGCCCCACGTCCACGGTGGCCTTTGACAGAATTATAATATTAAAATTTTGTTTTTATATTACATTTGTGCTATAATTTGATGTATGAATAGAAAACAAATATCTTTATATAAAAAAGCTACACAAAATATATTAAACACTATTGAAAGTTTGAATATAGATAAAGCAAATAAAGAAAAAGCCATCAAATTTGTTAAGTTGTTTAGAGCGTCATTTCAGTTGTCAGATATTAAACATACAATGTTTGTCGATAAACCTGGGGATGTAAGTGATTTGGGATATGATAGCGCAGGTTTTTGCAAGGTTTCCAGTGCCCTATTTTCTATTTTAATGGGAACAACTGATTGGAAATTGATGTATATAGATAAAAAGCAATGGAACCAAGGTAGTCATCATTTTTTACAACATACACCAACATCAACAATCATAGATTTAACTTATGATCAATTCCAAGATGATGCTAATAATATTATTCCTGTTCCTTATCATTTGGGAAAACAGGTGTATAATTATGAAATTAGTCCGGGTGAAAAAACACGAAAATTTGCCACAAAATTGGGAATAGATATAATCAAAGCATTAAAAGAACAATCAACAAAAAACTAGAATATGTTACCAAAACCAGAACCTTTGATAAAACCAGATACAATATTTAGTGTTTCAGATGCATCAAAACTATTAAAAGGTGTTATTGAAACAGCATTTCCAAGTATTCGTGTGCGTGGTGAGTTGTCACAAATAAAAACGGCGTCTTCGGGACACATTTATGCGTCTATTAAAGATGAAAATGCGATTATAAATATAATTATATGGCGCGGAACACCTGTAAATTTTAAACTGGAAGAAGGTCTAGAAGTAATTATTTCTGGTAAATTTACGCTATATCCAAATCGTGGGGCTTATCAATTGATAGTGTCTTCCATAGAAATTGCGGGTATTGGTGCAATTCTTAAAATGCTGGAAGAACGAAAACAAAAACTTGCAGCCGAAGGTGTATTTGATGAATCACGTAAAAAAGCATTGCCACAACTACCACAAACAATAGGTGTTGTCACAAGTTCCACAGGTGCGGCCTTTCAAGATATTCAAAATAGATTAAAAGAACGATTTCCGGTAAAGATTATATTATATCCGGCAACAGTTCAGGGAAATACCGCTGCCAAAGAAGTTGTAGCAGGTATTGAATATTTTAATAATATGAAAAATGTGGATGTTATAATAGTGGCACGTGGTGGCGGTTCTTTGGAAGATTTATTGCCATTTTCAGAAGAAATTGTTGTTCGTGCTGTTGCTAATAGCCAAATACCAATAATTTCTGGGGTTGGTCATGAACCCGATTGGATGTTGATAGATTTTGCAGCGGATAAACGTGCGCCAACGCCAACAGGTGCTGCGGAAATAGTAGTTCCAACAAAGATATCTTTAATCCAAGATATAAATAATTTGAGTTATAACATAATGAATACAATAAGTAATTTAAAAAATAATTTTGCAAATATGACTATAAAAAGCCCTAATCAAATTTTATTAGATTATGAACAAAAACTGGATGATTTTGATGAACGCTTGTTTTATAAATTAAAAATGAAATTAAACAATATACGACAATTAATAGATAATATATCCAGAGTTGATAATGTTTTGCTCCCAAGTATGAATTTGCGCAAACAAAATATAAAAAATATAAGTCAAGTATTGTCCTCTCTCAGTTATAAAAACGTGTTGCAACGTGGGTATGCGATAATTCGTGATATAAATGGTGATATAATAAGCTCTATAAATACAAATAAATCCGTTTCACAAATAGAGTTTTTTGATGGAAAATTAAAAATATAATTATTCTGTTTTAATAAGATTTTCTGCCGAAGCCAATGATTCTTTTGTTATTTTTTCACCACTAATTATACGCGCTATTTCATTTATTCTTTCATTTGAATCAAGTTCTTTTATATTTGTTATTGTTGTGTCATTATTTACTTGTTTTGATATTTTAAAGTGTTTGTCAGCAAATCCTGCGACTTGGGCAGAATGAGTTATAACTAATAATTGTGTGTTTTTTGATAATTGTTTTAATTTTTTACCTACAGCACTTGCAGTGGCGCCACTAATACCTGTATCAACCTCATCAAATATCAATGTTTGTATGTTTGATGTATTGTTTAATACAACGCGTAAAGCAAGCATAAATCTAGATAATTCACCACCAGAAGCAATTTTGTTTATTGGTGCAAAAGGCATACCAGGATTTGTTTTAATCATAAATGTAACCCTGTCCTGTCCCATGGCAGAATCGTCTGATTTTAATATTTCTACTTTAAAATCTGCAGAATTTAATTTTAAATCTGGTAATTCTTTTAATAATTCATTTCGTAGACATTCAGCGTATGTATTTCTTAAATCTGTTAATTGCTTGGCGTTTGTATTAAATAATAATGTTATACTTTCCAATTCTTTGGTAAGTTTATTTAATTCTTCATCGTAATTATTTATGATATTTAACTGTTGTCGCATATCTTCTAATTTTTTTGATAAATAATTAGCAGGTACATTATGTTTTCTGGCAAGTTTTCTTATCGTGAATAATCTATCTTCAATTTCATCTATTGATGTTGTGTTTTGTTGTTCTGGTTGTATAGCATTGGTGATTCGTGCAATAGAATCAGCTATTTCATATAATTCTGTTATTTCTTTGCTGTATTGATTATCACCTTTTATTCTTTCTAAAATTCTTATAACAGAATATATCTGAGATTCAATACTATTGCCGTTGTTTTCTATAATATCTACAGCCTCTTGCAATATGCTCGCATGTTTTTTTGCGTTTAAAATATTATTTCTTGTATCATTTAGAGTGGTTTCTTCGTCTGGTTTTATTTCCAAATTTTCTAGTTCTTGGATGTTAAATTGTAAATAATCTTGTTCACTAGCACTTGTTGCAATCAAAGATTGTAATTTTTGCAATTGTGCACGCGCTTTATGCAGTTCGTAATAATATTGTTGAACTTGTTTATATACAGATAAAAACTCTTCGTTTTGCATAACAGAAAAACTATCCAAAGATTGAATATGCAATTCGGTATTTAATAAAGAATGATTAGAGAATTGTCCGTGTATTTCTACTAGTTTATCTCCAACTTGTTTTAATATTTTTAATGAGACATAAGTATCGTTAATATAACATTTATTTCTACCATCTGTGTGTAACACGCGTTTTAAAGTCACTATATTATTTTCTGTTTCTATTGAATTATCTTCAAGAAAACGGATAATATCTTGATTTGTAGTAAAAAATTCTGCAATAACAGTTGCAGAATCACAACCGTGTCGGATTAGACCAGTATCAGAATGTGCACCCAATACCAAAGATAAAGCATCAAGTAAAATACTTTTCCCTGCTCCTGTTTCGCCTGTTATAACATTTAACCCTTTGTCAAAATCAATGTTTAACTTGTCAATAAGAACAATATTAGAAATAAATAAAGTGTTTAACATAGTAAAAATTATAGTAAATTTATGGATAAAATTTCAAGAACTTATATTATAACACAGTATCATTGTTTATTATTATTGTGTCATCGTCTATTTTGTATTTAGCCAAAGTATTCCATAATAAACTATGCCACGATTTATCAGAAGTTATATGATTGTCACAACCGTAGATATATAACCTGTTCTTTGCACGTGTCATAGCGACATATAACAATCTGTAATATTCTTCCAAGTTTTTTTGTTTTGCTATTGTTTTAGCCATAGTTATTTCCGCAGAATTACAACCTTTTGTCCATAACCAGAATTTTGAATCGCTTTGTTCTATGTTAATAATTTGATTGGTATCTGGAATATCGGTTGTATCTATTAAGAATACAACGTCAGAGGCCAATCCTTTGCTACCATGAATAGACATAATTCTTATGCCGGATGAAGAATCCATATCTCGTTTAATTTCGTTATTACCAGTAATAAACCACTTAAGAAAATGTTTTAATGTTCCTGGTTGTGTTCGTTCATAACTTAAACATATATTGATAAATTCATCTAATGGATCTAATACTTGTTTACCAATATATTTAACCATATTTTTTTTATTATCGTTTTTATTTAAAAGATATGAAAAAAATGAAAATGGCCCCATATTTTTTGATGCGAAAATCGTGTCTTGTAAATCTTTATAAATATTTGGGTATTGTGTTTGTAGTGTTTCAAAAAAGCAGGTATTTTTTTGTTGTTTTGCTTCTGTTGATAAATTAAAAATATCTAGTTCTTTCAATCTATAAAACGGACTTTTTAATATACAACATAAACTATAATTATCTTTGTAATCTAAACAAAATCTTAACAGATTTAGCATGTCTTTTATTGCTATAAATTTGGATAAATTGATTCTGTCATTACCAGCTACAGGAATGTTTAATTTTTTTAATGCTTTTGATAATAATGGTGCAAAAGGTTCGCGTTCTTTTAATAAAATCATTATATCATTTGGTGATATTTTATCGTTTGTAATCAACGAATGTATTTTGTTTGTTATTGTGTTTATATATTTTTTTAATCTTTCAG
>JAKSSZ010000031.1 GCA_024402835.1 Alphaproteobacteria bacterium
TATGTATCGTGTTTATATGTTTGTTAGGAATAGGACTGTATGCTTGTAGGATAAATCATATAGACACTGTGATAGTAAATGTTATGAATAGTAATTATCGGGTTTTGTGGGAGCATTGTGTTTTTCCACAAATAAAAGATTCTGAAAAACAACAACTTTTGATTTCTGCATTTTATACTGATTTTGGTCCAGTAGCAGATGAAAATGTGAGTAGATGTGTTGTAAAACACACAACTAAAAACTCATATTTATTTAAATCTTCTGAATATATAATGTTACATTTGCTTTTAAGCACACATGATTTGTTTTTATCTTGTATGCAAGAACATTATAGAGATATTAATGGATATATTAAAAATTGTGTTGACTTGATGTATAATGATTATTACAAGGATATACCTGAAAGATTCCCATCTATGTCAAAATTTAGTCCATACAGAACAGCAAAATAATTAAAATAAAAAACACCCGATTTATTCGGGTGTTTTTTTTATCTCTGGTGGCCCTGATCGGAATCGAACCGATACTCCTTGCAGAACTTGATTTTGAGTCAAGCGCGTCTACCAGTTCCGCCACAGGGCCAAAGCTTTATTTTGCTTTTTTCGCTTCAACCTTTTTTACCAATCTTGCACTGCGTGTTGGTTTGTGAACCGGTTTTTTTGCAGGTGCTGTTGCTTTACCATTTTTCTTTTCAATAGCTTTCTTTATTGCAGCCATTTCTGCTGTCAATCTGGAAATTGGTTTTGACATTACATAACCATCCAAACCGCCATGTTTTGTTAATGTACGCAATCCAGCTGTTGAAAGACGTAAATTAAAATCACGACCCAAAATATCACTATGAAATGATAATTTTTGTAAATTTGGTAAAAATGTACGTTTTGTATGGCGTTCAGAATGTGATACATTCATCCCAACCATTGTTTTTTTTCCTGTTACTTCACATTTACGTGGCATATTAAATCCTTTATTTTCTGGGAGATAATTTATAATATAATTCATTAAAAGTCAAGTATTAGTTGCGGTATTAATTTTTATGCTCTTGTGATAATAAATCAATAACCGTTTTTACTGGGGAAAAGGTGGATTGTGGGACTTCAACAAAAATGGTATTCCATTTCGCCATTGCACCATTCCAAAGCCCCGGTCTTTCCATAGCACGAATAGAAATTCCATTTTTACTTTTTACAGATATAAAACTGGTGTTTATATCTATATATTGTTGTAAATCAAAAGGTTGATTTTTATAATCTTTTGTTCCGCATACTATATCTACGGGATTAAAGTATTCTGATTTATTCATTATATCCAGATTATCTGGTGATATTTGACTGGATTCCACGATTTGCAAGAATATCGTATTATCATTTGATTTTACCCAAAAAGGTCCACCACCAGGGGCACCTATATTTTTTACAACCCCACATACTCTGATAGGCCTGTTTAATATATTATAATATTCTTGAATTATCTTTTTTTCTGTCAATTTTATTCCCAAAGATGAATTTATAAAATTATGTATTTCTGTGATATTCGCCGTGTTTGAATCTATATCAGATAAATAATTAAATATTTTAGTTTGGGTATCTATTAAAATACCAGCCAATAATTTTTTATATTTGCTTGTGTTTTCTATGTTTTTTTTTTTTTTATTATTGTCTATGTTTTTTATAAAAATTATATCTGCATCTATTTGATTAAGGTTGTTTATTAATGCACCATGCCCAGATGGTCTGAATAATAAAGAATTATCTTTATCGCGGAATAAAGTGTTATCCATATTGACGGCTATTGTATCAGTAGCAGAATTTTGTTCTGATAATTCTATGTTATATTTTACATTATATTTATTTTCGTATTCAGGGATAACTTTATTTAATAGGTTTAGAAATGCCGATTTGTGCTCTGGTGATACAGTGAAATGTATATTTACAATACCATTACTGGATGCATATTTTACACCTTCGATTAAATGTTCTTCGATGGGGGTAAGACTGAATTGAGAATATTTGTGGAATTTTAATAATCCTTTGGGCTTGGAACCATAATTTAACCCAATTTCTTTTAATAAATGTATACAGATATCTTTGTCCGAGTAATTTTCAGGTAATGTGGCAAGTAAATCATCCCAAAAAGCAAAAGATTTTATATTTTGAAGAAAAATCTCGGTCGTTTTATTCATAATATCTGTTTCAATGAAAGAGAATAAATCTTTGAACATTCTGGTAGCAGCACCAGAGGCAGGAACAAATTTTACAATTTTATGTGATAAACTGTATTTTTTATAGGCAGATATATATGTGTTTATTTCTTGATTGGTTATTTTTTTTACACCATCTGCTGTGGTTGCAGGTTTTACAATATCTATATATGGAAAACCTTGTTTAAACATATTTAGTTGTTGTTCTATATCTGCGGTTGTTAAATTGTGGGAAGAAATTTGTTTTTTATCATTTTCTGTAAAAGTCATATTTTTATCCTTGGGCTGTTTATTATATTTTAACAATGAAAAAATAATATAACAATAATTATTAATAATAGGTTTTTATCCCCATGGATTGAAAATATTAAATTTGTCACTATATATAAAACAACAAAATAAAGAGGTTTTATATGAATCCAGAAGATATTCAAGAAACACCAGAGCAAGCTGTTGCAAAATATACAACCGATTTTACAAAGTTGGCTTTGGATGGTAAATTGGATCCTGTTATTGGTCGTGATGAAGAAATTCGTCGAACAATACAGGTTTTGTCGCGCAGAACAAAGAATAATCCCGTGTTGATTGGAAATCCGGGAGTTGGGAAAACAGCAATAATAGAGGGGTTGGCGCAACGTATTATTTCTCGTGATATACCAGAAAATTTACAAAACAAACAATTATTATCGTTGGATATGGGTGCTTTGATGGCGGGCGCTATGTTTCGTGGTCAATTTGAAGCGCGTTTAAAAGCGATATTAAAAGCGATAAAAGATTCTGATGGTAAAATAATATTATTTATAGATGAATTACATACAATGGTTGGTGCTGGCAAGGGCGAGGGTTCCATGGATGCAGGTAATTTATTAAAACCTATGTTGGCACGTGGGGAGTTGCATTGTATGGGGGCAACTACTTTAGATGAATATAGACAATATATAGAAAAAGATCCCGCATTGGCGCGTAGATTTCAACCTGTGTATATAGATGAACCAACGGTTGAAGATACGATTTCTATATTACGTGGATTGAAAGAAAAATATGAAGCACATCATGGGGTTCGTATATCAGATTCAGCATTGGTGACAGCGGTCAAATTATCAAATAGATATATTACAGATAGATTTTTGCCAGATAAAGCAATTGATTTGATAGATGAAGCCGCAGCGCATGTTCGTATAGAAATTTCATCTAAACCAGATAAACTGGATGAAATAGATAGACATTTAATGCAATTAAAAATAGAACAAGAAGCATTAAAAAAAGAAAAAGATGAAGAATCAAAAAAGAGATTGGTAGATTTAGAAAATGTAATCGCAGATTTGCAACAAGAATCTGACACTATGACCGAGCAATGGAAAAAAGAGCAACGTAAGATGCGTGGGTTGTCTGATGCAATGGCAATGTTAGATTCTATGAAAGCCGAAGTTGCATCTGCTATGCGTGAAGGTAATTATGAAAAAGCATCTGCTTTGCAATATGGCAAAATACCAGAATTAGAAGAAAAAATAAAACAACAAAATTTAGATTCAAAAGAATATAAAACTGTATTACCAGAACATATAGCAACTGTGGTTAGTAAATGGACCGGTGTACCCGCAGATAAATTAAGTATAGAGGAACAAGCAAAATTGTTAAATATAGAATCTGCTTTGCGTAATAGGGTCGTTGGTCAAGAACACGCTTTGTCTGTTATTGCGCGTGCAATAAGGCGTTCGCGTGCTGGACTATCAGACCCACGTCGTCCATCGGGTAGTTTTATGTTTTTGGGACCGACCGGTGTTGGTAAAACAGAAGTTGCAAAAGCACTGGCTGAATATTTATTTAATGATGATACAGCAATGACAAGAATAGATATGAGTGAGTATATGGAACCACATTCTGTCGCACGTTTGATTGGCGCACCCCCAGGATATGTTGGTTATGATCAAGGTGGTGTTTTAACAGAATCTGTTCGTCGTCGTCCATATCAAGTGTTACTATTTGATGAGATAGAAAAGGCTAATGTTGATGTTTTTAATGTCTTTTTGCAGATTTTAGATGATGGTCGTTTGACAGATGGTCAAGGCAGAGTTGTCAATTTTACAAATACAATTATTATAATGACAAGTAATTTACCAGATATGGATTCTGTGAGAAAGCATTTTAGACCAGAATTTATAAATCGTATAGATGAAATAGTGTTCTTTAATCAGTTAGGTAAAGATGTAATGGAAGATATTGTAAAAATCCAATTACATGTTTTAGAAAAAAGATTAGCAGAACGACAAATAGTTTTATCTGTATCGGATAAAGCGGTAAAATGGTTAGCAGAAAATGGATTTGATTCTGTATTTGGTGCACGTCCATTAAAAAGACTAATAACAAGTGCTGTTGAAGATAAAATCGCAGATTTGATTTTGTCTGGCAAGATAACCGATAATTCAACTGTTAATGTAGATGTTAATGGAAAAGAGTTACAAATAAAATAAGTGTGTATATGTGGGTAGAAAAAACGGGGAATTTCCCCGTTTTTATCTTTGGTGATTATTTATAATCATATTTCTTTTTATAGCATTTATTTCATACAAGTAAGATTTATCTGCTTTAATATGTATAGGTCTGTGTTTTATTTGTTTATTAGACAATTTAACAAATTTGTTTGTTCTGCTCATAGTTTTTGCCTTTTATTTAACGTTGTTTTTGGATTGTTTGTATTTTTTGTGTTTCTTTCTTTAAAATACAAACATGTACACATTTAACAATATCCTCAACAGTTCTAAAACTGTCAATATATTGTTGTGGTAAATATATACCGAATTCTTTATCTATCTCCATTGACAGTTGCATAATATCTGTATTATCTAATTTTAAAGGTTTCTTTTTTAATTTTGTTTCAAGTGTAATTGGTTTGTTTATTGAGTGATTGCGATAATCATCTGGATTATTTTCACAATAGTTTTTAATTAAGACACTTAGTTTTTGTAATATGATTGTATCATTAATATTTGTTTTGGTTTGTGGCATAATATAGCTTTTTTTGTGCTTTTGTTCTATTATTGAATATATGTTATCACACAATTGTTGAACTGTTTCTATGTTTTCGGTTAAAAATTCAATGCGGATATTATAGAGCCGTTCCATAACGATACATACATCAACAATATCTAAACTTGTTAAATCTAAATCGTATCTTAAATTGGTAATAGGGGTGATTGATTTGTTATCACGAATAATGCATTCTGAACGAATAACTTTTACCAATTGTTCATATACAGATTGTTTTGTTATGTTTTTTTGTTGCTCTGGTGTTTTTGCTTCTTTGTTTTGATTCTGTTGAATCTTTGATTCTATTAAACAACATAAGTCAGAAACTTTTTGTAGTTTTTGTATTTCTTCATTAGAGATTTTTATGTTAAAAATAGCTTCTACATGAATAACCAATTCTGCTAAATCCAAATCATCAAAATATAAATCTTCAAAAAAATTAGAATTTTGTGTGACGTCTGCTGTAAAACCCATAGCTATAATTTTTTGATCAATTTTTCCAAATATAGTTTGTTTATCAATATAATTTTTTTGCATATATAATCCTTTTTTATAAACGAATAGCACCTAAAACATTTTGGATAATTAATTTTTGTTTTTCTGGTGTCATGTTTCGAAATTGTGCATCCGTAATTACAACTGGTTTATTATTATCCAGTTCATCTTGAGTAAAATCAGTTAAAGATTGCATATATTGCGGAAATTTTCCAAAAACTCTGGTTTTATCATCTGTTTTTAAAAGCATTACTTTAAATGGAGTAGTTCCAGAATTATCAAGGACTAAACAAGTGTCGCTTTGTGTTAAAAGTTGGGGAAATTTATCAATGATAATTGGGTATCTGCGCATAATGTCTTCTTTTGAAACGTCATGTCCACCATTGGCCACCCTTTGTTGGACACGTGCGAAACTTAAATTTTTACTGGATAACCCTATGAAAATAGATGCCACTCTAAATCCTTCTTGTTTTGCTTGGTTCATAATTCTAAGATGAGTATTAGAAGCAGAAACTGTTTCATAAATAAAATTTTGTTTGTTTTGTATATGAGATGATATTTGTTTAAGAATTTCTTTGCCAGAACTCAACATGCAACGGCGTTTTATTGCTTCTGCTTGTGGAGAATCTGCTGCGTATAAAGACAATTGTTTTGCTGTTTCTGGTTCTGCTAGAAATTTTTTGATTTCTTCATCCCAATTAATAAAATCAATATGTGCAAAAAAGGGGTTATCTTTTATTTGTGTTCTATAAAATGTAGATTTGCCTGCGCCATTTGGTCCCGCAAGTAACAAAAATAAAGGTGCTTCTGATTCTGTGTTTTCTAACATTATAAATCCTCCAGAATTATCTCTTTACCATTATCATCAAATTTCACCAGATGTTTAGAACCATCTTGGGTTTCTTTAATGAGTTTCCCGTCTTTTTCATAATATTTCGGAAAAGGTATTTCCAATTTGATTGGTTTTGTAGCAATTTTTATAATTTCTTTCTCTTTTTTTGTTAGCATAATAACTCTCTTTTTGCGCTACTTAATATAATACAAAAGTAATAAATTGTCAAGTATTCTTATAAAAAGATGTTTTTTATTTGACATATTAAAAATAAATGTATAAAATACATTCGCTTTCAGTAAGAAAGTATGCAGAGTTTTGGGGTTGTAGCTCAGTTGGTAGAGCACCTGCTTTGCAAGCAGGGGGTCGTCAGTTCGAGCCTGATCAGCTCCACCAAGATT
>JAKSSZ010000032.1 GCA_024402835.1 Alphaproteobacteria bacterium
TACATTATTATTGATTAATAGCATTTAAATATCTTTGCTCTAAATTGTTGGTCAGTAGCAATGCTGTTAGCACAATTATAAGCACAATACCAATTACACAGAACTATATGACCATTTTTTGCGTGATAAATGTCATTTTGAAAATTGAGTGTTTTGTTTGTTAAATCTGTATAACTTTTTATTGTGCAAAAACAATCATAATTTTCGCATGAAGAAGTTGCTTTTATTGTCCCATAATCAAATTGTACAGAGAATTCGCCTTCTGCTAAATCATCATAATAATTCTCAGAACATACATTATTAGAAATATCTACATCAGATACGCCGCAATATAGTTTACCTTCGTATTTGAAGCTTTTACTTTTTAATGATTCTGCATCTTTTTTAATATCTATATTTTGGAATACATTTTGAGTATAATCATCAACTTCTGGTATTACTTCTTCTATATAGAAACAACCATCTGTTTGTGTCCATGTGACTTCCTTATTGCTATCAGTTGTTTTACAAGTACAACTATTATTTGAATCATCCCATATCCCTGTTATGGCGCCATCGTCTTTTGATTGTTCACATAATATTTGGGATGATTGTTGTTGTGCTGCAACATCTTCGGGGGTATCATTTTTATGTTGATTTGTATACCACTCTTCAACTTGGTCTGCCACAACTTCTGTTGTTGTCATACTTGTTATTTTCTTTGCTTCATCATGCGGAATTAAACCAAAATTGATTCCTTGGGCATATTCTTTTACTGCACCAATACCATCTAATTTTTTCCATGGAACTTTATTAATTTCTGTTAGTTTTAATCCAGATACTTTTAATCCGCGTTTCAACACAGCAATTGTTTCTTTATCATCTGCAGTATCTACTTGTTTACCATTTGCTTTCTTTTCTTTTAATGCTTTTATTTTTTCACCCAATTTACCATTTATCAAAGAATTACCAACAATACCAACAGCCGCGCCAGCTCCCAAAGCAATTGCTCCACCTTTTATTCTTTTTGATGTTGCTTCTTTTTCTGCATCTAATTTCTTTTGGTCTTCTTCGCTGTTTAATGCCTTTGCACGATATAATGATGCATATGCCCCACCTGTTTTACCAAGATTTTCATCATCATATAATCCCATCTCGGCTTTATCTAAAATCTCTTCGGCTTCTATACCGGGCGCCATACCCAAAGCCGTCTTTCTTTCTTTTAAATCTTTTGCCAATGTAATATATTCATTACGCAAACTCATCAATTTTGAATCATTACCACCCGGTAATTCAACGGGTTCTGGGCCACCTTTAACTTGTTTGCCATTTGCGTATGTGCAACGGAATGTTTCAATATATGCGGACATATCTTGTTCGGCTGCTTCATCGGCTTTCTTTTCTGCCATACCTTGGGCTAATTCCATAGCACCACCGCCCATAGCCGCAATGCTTTCGCAGTTAACATTTTATTTGCTGTTGATTGCTGATTTGCTTTTGCATCTTCGTAGTTTTTTTCAGCATTTTCTACATTTTCTTTTGCTTTTGCTATTTCATCTTCATCCAATTCTTTTGTTTTGTAATAATCGTCTGCGGTTTTTCTTGTGCTTGATGCTGTCTTTATATTATTTTCGACATCCTTATCCACAGAGGCTAATATTTTAGTGTCCAAAGCATCATAATGGCTTTTTACTTGTTCCACAGCTTCTTTGTATGTTGTTGAGAGTTGTTCAATAGTATCACCAGAAATGCTCGATTTTATTGTTTCTATGTCATAACCATCGGCTTTGACAAACAAAGAAAACAAACAGAGATTTGTGATTAATAAAGATTTTGCTAGAAATTTCATTGTTATTCCTCTGTTGTTTTTATTTTTTCTACAGCTTCTCTAAATGCTTTACTTAATATAGCAATATCCGATTTAAAATCTCGTTCCAGTTTGTCATTTGCTTTGTTGTTTTGTCTTGTTCCTTGTCTTTTTGCTTGGGTTGCTGTAACACAGCTGTAACCATCTGCACTGACTGTGAAATTTTCATTTTTACATCCATGATCGTCAATTTTACATTTTAATTCATGTCCTACAGTTACATATTTACCATCAGCATTACCTTTGTCTATATGACATTTATCATCTGCTTTGGCAACTAATACACACTTATTATTTTTTAAATCATAAGTTTCACTATTTCCTGATTCACAAGCATCTATGGCACAATAAACAGAATTCTTTTTTTTATCAAATTTTATTTCTCCACTTAAAGCATGTTCCGGAAGAATTTCTTTATATTCTTCTGCTTCACATTTGAGACCTGTGTTAAAAACACATTTTGTTTTGTCGTCGTTTTCTTTAAAATAGTCCTTGCATTTTATCACTTCACAATAAATCGTATTATCATCTTTGTTTTTAGGCTTACCTAGTTCCGCGTTATCTGGGAGGGGGTAAGCCCCTTGACATTCAGTAACACATTTATTTTGATTTGGATCCAATGCTGCATCATCGGCGCATTCTGTGTCTGCCCCATAAGTACAATTTATATTCACAACACATAATAATAAAAATAGTAAAATTTTTCTCATGAGTTTTGTTTTTGTCCTTCTGGTTATTCTGTCGGTGTTTGTGGCCCTTTTTCTGCTTTTTTCTTTGCCTCAACACATTGCTTTTTTGTTATATCCCAATGTTGTCCTTTATTGCATTCACAACGTAATCCATCTGTAGAAACGTGGCCTTTACCGTTGGTACATTCTTTTGCTTTAGCAGAGTCTTCACATTTTCCATCTGTTTTATTCCATGTTTTTGCTTTATTTGTACAACTCGCTGATTTTGTTGTATCATTCCACTTGCAACCACCACTATCTTTGTCTTCACATTTTTTCTTTTCGGTATCATCGCATCTTCCAGTGTTTTTATCCAAAGGTACGCCTTTCGGACATTCACATATTTTACCAAGCCATTTTCCACTACTGTCTTTACAAGCCTCCTCTTTTTTATCTTGTTTATCGGCACGTTCTTTTTTGTTTTCCGCTCTTGTGTCTTTGCGGTCTTGTGCTGCATTAGCTCTTGCATCTTTTCTATCTTGTTTTTTATTTTCTTTATCTGCTTTTTCTTGTGCTTTTGCTGCTAAATCATCAGCACTAATACATTTACCATTTTTCCATTCACCACCATTTGCAGAACAATCTTCTTTTTTTGCATCCTTTACTTCTTTCTTTGCTTTCTGTGTTTCCATTGCGCGGTCTAATGCACCAGATGTTATCATACCTGCGGCAACACCAACACCGGCACCCATCATTGCAGATGATGCACCTGTTTGTGACTTTGTTAAACGATATGCATTTTCTTTGTGGGTTGTCACGTCTATACCAAACCATTCTTGCATACATGTAAATGTTCCACCCGCATACGCTTTACGTGAAGACATCGGTTTTGATTGGTCGCTTCCTGCAAAGAAATTAACGGTATAAACACAATCAAAACTGCGTTCATCAAATAATGCACCCAAATGTTCACATTGCTGGCGCATTAAATCACGTAATTTATACATACGTTCTTCATCTTTTTTTATATCTTTTTCTGCATCTTGACGTAATGTTCCAAAAACTTCACCAACACGTGCAGATAATCCAGAATCTTGTTCTGTACAATTTTTCGCAATTGTTGCACATTTTGATATTGCTTCATCGCCTTGTGCTTTACCCAAACATTTATTAAATGTGGTTCCACATTGTTTGATTATACAATCATTATAATCATTACCACATTTTATTACTTTTTCGTATGATGATATTTTTGCATAAAAACGTATATCTTCGGTAATTTGATTTGTAAACAATGTAAATTCTTTTGCATTACAACTTGTTTTTGTTTTACACGCATCATATTTTATACCTAAATCGGTATCACCATCTATCGCACATTTTGCAAAATCATTACCGCATTTGCTTTTCATACAATCACGCAAATCTTTATCGCATTTGTTTGTATTACTCGCCATCGAAGATTTCATTGCGGAATTCGCATTATCTTGGGCATCGGCAACGGCAAACGCTGATTTTTGTTTACGTATTTTTTCCGCCATTGCTGTATCTTTTACCTGCAAAGAATTATCTTTGTCCGCAACACTAAATTGATCTGATTTGTTTACAGCAACACGTCCGGCACCAAAAGAGCAGGTCACAACACAACATAATAATACGCTGGTCATATATCTAAAAAAGATTTTATTTTGCATAACCATTTATTGTAACCTTTGACACGCTGTTTCATAAAATTTACATAATTGTAAAGCCATATTTTTTTCTTGTTCAAAACCTGTGGCGCATTTATTGCGCATATTGTTTTTACATACAGTTTCTATACAAGAATTCTTTGCAGAACCATCTTTGCATGATGTTTTAATAGAAGATAATTTTGTTTCACGTTGTTGTTTATACGAAGCAACTATATTATCAAGTATTTTATCTACATTATCAATTGCCTCTTTTCTTGCAGCAAATAAATCACCACGCATTTTTTTCAAGAATTGTTCACATCCTGTTGCTGCTACACTACAATCTGCAAAATGTTTATCAAAATCTGCTTCCTCTTTACACATGGAATAATTTGCTGTGCAATGTTTATCGTTTAACAAACACGTTTTTATTTCACTGGAACATGCCGATTCGGTTTTTGCTTTTGTTTGTTTCTTTGTTAAATCATTCATAGCCATTGAAATGCCAGCCGCCTTACAAGATTGCTCTATCAATTTATCGTATGCTTCTTCTATTTCATCTTGTTCATCTTCTGAAATAGAACTGCAACCATCCACTTTTTCAAAACATTTTTCACGCGCCCATACATAGCGTTCACCCGGATCTTTTGGTGCTTTCTTTAATTCTTTGTCAGTCAATGTGTATTTGGAATTAGCGCCCGCTGAAATTTTTTTCATACCACCATTATCATTTGGAACACCTGAATCGGCACTTCCACAATATTGACAACGCGCCGCTGGATTTGCACCAATGTTTATTGCACAAACAGAATCTAAACATTTATTTATATTTGCCGTTGAACACGCGCCAAACACAATGTTTGGCATACACAAAACAACAGCGGAAAATAATAATTTATATTTTTTCACTTCTCTCACTTTGATGACAGTATAACAAATATTGAAATGTAAAGCAACGATATTTTAATAAATATAAAAATAAATAAGTATGCTTTTTGCTAGACATAAGATAAGAAATTATGATAAACTTATCAGAAAGATAAAGTGAGATTGTATTGAATTTAACCAAACATTATAAGTTTTTACCGTTGAGTGTATTCTTGGTATCCAATAATGGTATTGCCGATGATTTTCAATCTGCGGCAAAATTGTTATCTGCTGCTCGTCGTGGCGATACTAATACAGTTCAACAATTAATAAATAATGGTGTTGATATTAATTATGTTGATAATACTGGCATGTCTTTGGTTTGTACTGCTGTAATGAATAATGATACGCGTGCAATACAGATTTTACAGATGTATGGTGCCGATGCATCAAAATGTGATAAACAAATTAAAAATTACAAAAATAAATTAAATAAATCTGTCAATGGGGACAAGGGGGGCTTTTTTAGTGGTCTTGACTCATCACATGTTTTGGCTTTGTCTGCTGCTGGTGTTGCTGCTGCTGTTGGTGGATTGGCTGTTATGACTGATTTATTTGACCCGGACAATGGAAACAGTAACTCTGGTGGCTCCAGCGGTTCCCGTGGTCAGGGTGGTGGTGATAATGATAAAAAGACTGCTACTTTTTCTACTTTTTACGGGCCTGCAATGATTGGTTCTGATGGTAAACTTGATACAACATATAATTATGACGAAGAACTTAATTATTACAGTTCAACAGACGGAATTATAAAAGATAATTATACGTTGATGACGGCTGGCGGGTCTAACTATTTATTAATGATGTATGGTTATTCGCCGTTTGCTCGTGGTTATTTGGGACAAAGAACTTTACGTAATGGTTCAACTGGTATGCCACTATATCTTGGTGATGGTGAAAATACATATAAAATAGAAAATACTTTGGTCACTGGTGGAAAACCAATAAATGTTGCTTTGATATCCAGCAACGGAATAAACGCAAAAACAGATACCTCGTTGGGTGAATATGATGAAACACAGGGACTGTGGAACGTAAAATTATATTCAACATTAAATGGAAATACTGTGAATCCCGCATCATCAAATATGGTGTACAGTAAATATTATAATAATGATTTAAATGTCACAGTTCAAAATGCTGTTAGTGGTGACGTTGTTCGTGAAGATAAAATTTTGTTATCATCATTTGATTTGTCTGATTCTGGAACAGCAATACATAATGCTGGTGCATCTGGTTATGATAATTTACTTGCAAAAGTTATTGTTGGCGAAACTGGTGGTTATAAAAATGCTGACTATGTTGGTTTTTTACCAAATGGACAATTAACGGTATATAAAACGGGTGGCGGTAAAAAATATGTAACGGTTGCCGATGGTGATAAACAAGCCGTTGGTACTTATACAAAAGAAGATTCTAAATTTACATCTTTAACATTGGGTGATTTTACTGCTGATGAAATAACTGCTTTTGATGTTATGCCGTTGGGAACATCAACAGATAATACTGTATATGATTATGGATTCATTGCAACTGATACAGATGATAACAAGGCTACCATGTACACAGGTTATATTGGTTTGGATAATTTGTTATATGTTGTAAATGGTAAAAAATTAATAAAGGTTGCAACAGAAAATATAAATACAGAATCAAACAAGATAACAATAGACAGCACAGAATATGATATTGAAAATTATGATTCTACAAATA
>JAKSSZ010000033.1 GCA_024402835.1 Alphaproteobacteria bacterium
TGCGTAAACTACAATGTCCCAATGTGAATTTACAATCTGACTGTAAATTATGTAGTGCGGTCTTTAACGAATTCAAGCGTGGTGAATATTCATTTTGCCCAATTCGTTTAATTAAATCACCAAGGAATTTTAATCTAAACTCTTCTGATTCGTCAAACAGAAAAGAATCCAAAAACATTGCACCCCAACCACGTATCACTAAATCTATTCTATCTGATACATATTTATCAACCCATTGACGTGTTCGCGCCAGGTTATCTATGGCCAGTAAAATTCTATCATCTGTGATACCAAGCGTATCTTGCAATATATGTCTGTTTTGACGAATTTTTACACGTGTATAATGTTCATCAGAATTCATAGAATCTGTAAAATATTTTATATTATTTGTATCACAATAATTCTTTATCTCTGCACGCGGAACATTTAATAAAGGCCTTAGAATCGTTATACCATTTGTTTCAGATTGTGGCATCATTGCTGATAAACCGTATAAACCACTGCCGCGTTGTAAATTCATTAAAAATGTTTCTATTTGATCATCACTTTGATGGGCTGTTAATAGATATTTTATACCGTTATCATGACAAAAATCTGTCATCATTTTATAGCGAGCAGTTCGTGCTGCGGCTTCTAATCCAGAAGCTGGTTTTTCTTCATCCCAATAAAACACGTGACACGGGATATTTAATTTCTTGCACAAATCTTTGACATAATCTGTTTCAATATCTGCACAATCACGCAATCTGTGATTTACATGCAAACACACAACATCCAATTTTAATTCGTGTAACCAATGTAATAAACACACAGAATCAACACCGCCACTTACACCAACAGCGAATTTTTCATTAGGAAAACGTTCCATAAAATTAACAAAGTTTTGATTCATAACAAATGTATTTTATGGTATAATTCATAAAAATAAAGGAAAAATAATGTCAGAATCAAAAATAAAATCAGTTGCTGTTTATTGTGGTCATGCTTTTGGTAATGACCCCCAATACGAAAGAGATGCAAAAAAACTTGGCGAACTTATCGCAAAAAACAAATTACGTTTGGTTTTTGGTGCCGGTGATGTTGGACTAATGGGGGTTGTGTCACAATCTGCATTAAACAATGGTGGCGAAGTCATAGGTATTTCCACAGGTCATGTAATTGCACAACAAGAACCAGTCCGTGAAGGTGTAAATGTTAAAATAGTTGAAGGTTTAGCAGTAAGAAAGCAAACTATGTTTGATTTATCAGATGCTTTCATTATTTTACCAGGTGGAGTTGGAACTTTAGATGAAGTAACAGATATTATGACAAAACAACAAGTCGGTGAAACCAAAAAAGTAATTTATTTTCTGAATACTAATAAGTTTTGGGATATTATGGGACAAATGCTTGTTCATATGGAACAAAATGGTTTTATTGACAGGAAACAAGTTTTAAGTATAAAAGTTGCAGATACCCCAGAAGACATTATTAAAGAGTTAACCAATACTAATAACTTTATTACGACTGGTAGCACCACGAATAATTAAAATTTTACTTTTGGGAACATTAAAAAAATCTGCTAGCAAATCAACAACTGCATTATTTGCCTTGCCGTTTTCTGGAGCCGTTGTTGTGTAAACACGCAAAACATCATTATTACATATAACTTTATTTTGCTTTGCGTGTGGTATAACACGAACATTAAAAATCTTCTGTGAATCGTTCATCGCTCATTATATGGATATGAAAATGCATAACAGATTGTCCAGAACCGCGACCGGTATTAGCAATAGTCCTAAAATTATTACGCAAGCCAAGTTTTTCTACGGTGTTACAGACCCCATTCCAAAATCCAGTTTGAAGTGTAAGTGGCGCATTTTGTGCAAAATCATAAATATCTGTATATTCCCCACGTGGTATTACCAAAACATGAACTTTGGCACGTGGTGAAACATCATAAAAAGCAAGAACGAACTCATCTTCGTATACAGTTTTATTTGGTATTTCCCCACGTAAAATTTTCGCAAACACATTATTTTTATCGTATACAGACATATTTAACCCTTTATAAATATGGATATGATTATAACATAAAAAGTTATAATTGCTATCTTGAAATTATACAAACAAAATACTATATATTGAACATACAAAGGAGCAAAATATGTTTAAACCTTTACATAATTATGTACTACTTGAAAGAATAGAAGAAGAAAACAGAACAGCTGGGGGAATCATTATTCCAGATACAGCAAAAGAAAAACCATCACGTGGTAAAGTTATTGCCACTGGTAATGGCTTGATAGAAAACGGTCAATTAATACCTGTGGCAGTAAAAGAAAACGATATTGTTCTTTTTTCTAAATGGGCTTCATCAGCAAATGAAGTAAAAATTGACGGAAAAGATTATGTTTTAATCAAAGAATCTGATATTTTGGGAATTTTATAAACAAAGGATAAATAAAATGGCAAAAGATATAACTTTTGATACAGATAAATTGGCAAGCGGTGTTGATAAACTAGCAAATGCTGTAAAAATCACTATGGGACCAAAAGGCAGAACTGTCGTTATTGAAAAATCTTATGGTGCGCCAGTAGCAACAAAAGATGGTGTAACAGTAGCGAAAGAAGTTTCTTTGAAAGACCCTGCGGAAAACATCGGTGCAAAAATGATTCAAGAAGTTGCAAAAAAAGCCGGAGATAGCGCTGGTGATGGAACAACAACAGCAACTGTACTGGCACAAAAATTATTCCGCGAAGGACGTCGTGTTATTGCTGCGGGTATGAATCCTATGGATATAAAACGTGGTATAGACATTGCTGTAAATGCTGTTGTAAAAGATATTGAACAACATGCACGTCCAGTAAAAGACACCGCTGAAATCGCACAAGTTGCAACTATTTCTGCAAATAGTGATTCAGAAATCGGTCAAAAAATTGCTGATGCTATGGAAAAAGTTGGCAAGGAAGGTGTTATAACCGTTCAAGAAGCCAAGGGACTAAATACAGAAATAGATGTTGTAGAAGGTATGCAATTTGACCAAGGTTTTATGTCACCTTATTTTGTGACAAATAGCGAAAAGATGTTGGCTGAATTGGATAATGCACAAATTTTAGTATCTGAAAAGAAAATAACAGGCTTGCAAGCATTATTACCTATATTGGAACCAATTGCCCAATCAGGAAGACCACTATTGATAATATCCGAAGATGTAGAATCTGAAGCATTGGCAACATTGGTATTAAATCGTTTACGTGGTGGTTTGAAAGTATGCGCTGTTAAAGCACCAGGATTTGGTGATCGTCGTAAAGAAATGTTGAAAGATATTGCTATTGTTACGGGCGCGACAGTTATATCTGATGATATGGGTATGACTTTTGAAAACATCACACCTGCTGTATTGGGTTCTGCTAAACGTGTTGTTGTTTCCAAAGACAAAACTTTATTGGTAAATGGCGAAGGTGATAAAGACGCGATAAAGAATCGTGCTGATGAAATTCGTCAAGCATTAACCACAACAACCAGCGAATACGATAAAGAAAAATTATCTGAAAGATTAGCAAAACTAGTCGGTGGTGTTGCCGTTATCCATGTCGGTGGAATGACCGAAGTAGAAGTTAAAGAAAAGAAAGACCGTGTTGATGACGCATTAGCTGCAACAAGAGCCGCTGTTGAAGAAGGTATTGTTGCAGGTGGTGGTATTGCATTAATACGCGCAGTATCTGCTTTAAAAGATTTACAAGGCGCAAACGCTGATCAAAATGTTGGTATAGATATAGTTCGCAAAGCATTAATTGCACCATGTAATCAAATTGCAGAAAATGCGGGTGTATCTGGCGAAATAGTAGTTGGTAAAATTATGGAAAATACCGATTACAATTTTGGTTATAATGCACAAACAGATGAATATGTTGATATGATGAAAGCAGGTATTATAGACCCAGCCAAAGTCGTAAAAACAGCAATTCAAGCAGCTGCTTCAACCGCTGGTGTATTATTGACAACAGGTGCCGTAATGAGTGAAATACCAGAAGAAAAACCTGTGGCACCAATGGGTGGTGGAATGCAGGGAATGATGTAAAAACATCTGAACAATTTAAAAGCCCACAAATGTGGGCTTTTTTAATAAATATGTTTACCAAGCAATGCTTGTCTAAGAGATGTATAGTATTCTACCCTATCCCGTAAATAATGATTATACAAAGTTTTATTATTACTTATCATTACTATTGGAACATCTTTTTCCAAACAGCCCGATATAACAAATGGAGAATCATCAAAATGAAAATCGGGTTTTAATTCTTTTAATATGTCCGACTTTTTTCCAGATTTATCATAAACTTGATCCATATCACACAAAATACCAGCATTTCTTAATTGCTTAAATGTTTTTTTTTTTTTTTCATATTTACGTTCTGTCACAAACAAACCTTCCATATTTGGACGTTGCAATAACTTATTTATCATTTGGGGTAATTGTTTATCAATCACAGGCAATGTATACAACATATCATCACCAAATAATTCATTTAATCTGGTTGCAACATCTGTATCATAACATTTTGTTATATCCCATTCTGTCGGGCGTTTGTACTTTTTATCACATTCAGCAAAAGCCAATTTATATAAAGGCTCTATATCAAATATAACTGTATCTAAATCAAATGTTATTCTCATATTATTTTCTTTTCCTTTTTCCAAATTAGTATAACATAAAATTCATCAAAGACAAAATTCTATATACTCCAAGAATGTTTTATGGAATTTTATCAATAAAATAAATTAATGTGTTGTTTATTTTTTCTTTTGAATAACTATCATTATATGTGCACTCAAAGATAACATATCTGGATGTTCACAAATTGAAAAATGTAAATCTAACCACTTTTTATATTGTTTTTTATTTTTTGCAATTTCATTAAATTCTTTATGTGTATTTTGATTAAGCCACTCTAATGCAACTTGATGTAATAATGTTGTATTTTTAGCACTTTTTAATACCAAATCTTTTAATTCACTTGGCCAATAAAAATGAGCATAAGAGCATCCAACAAACCAGTTATCATCACCAGTTTTCGTAAGTAAATTTGTTTCTTTCCAAAAATCATATTCATTTTTATGGCCATATGTTGCAATATATCGTGAAAAATCTTTTACACATAAATTTAATACTGCTGGTCGTGCCATAACAGAAATAAATATAGTGGCCCCGGGTTTAGCAACGCGAACCAATTCTTTAATTGCTTTTTTTCTATCTTGTTCTGTGCGCAAATGTGATAATGGTCCACCAATACATAAAACCATATCAAAAGAATTATCTTTGTACGGTAGATCTGTAATAGACCCCAAATCAACAGAATCAACAAATTTTCCAACCCGATATTGTTTAATTTTACGTTTTGCTACTTCCAACTCTTTATCCGAGATATCTAACAAAGTCATATGATTGCCTTGCTTTGCTAAATCAATAGTATATCGACCCGGTCCACCACCTGCATCCAAGATTTTCATACCAGGTTTAAGATATTTTTTATAAAAATATTCAGTAGTCTGAAATTCAAGCATATGCGCAGCATCTTTGCTCGTGCGTACAAACTCTTGCTCTGCGGATTGATTATAAAAATCTCGAACAGAAACACCATTTGTGTGTTTTTCCATTTTTTTTCTAAATAATGATTTTATAAAATTGAACATCATGATTTCTCCTTATGCATTGGGTACATTATACCATGCAACAGCAATCATTATCAACAACATGTCAAATACATCTATATTGATTTTATAAAAATTGCTTTTATAATCTATCACTATCATGGAAAATATTAAAAGTACTCTTCATACACACACCATCGGATTTGATGGTCAAAACACAGTAAAAGAAATGGTGGCTCATGCTGCAGATTTAGGTTTTACCACTATAGGTTTTTCTAATCATTTTATTGTTCACCCCAACATAAAAAAATCTAAAATGTATAGCTTTGCAGTCCAAGGGAACTATCACCATATTTATTCTGAAACTTTTGATGAGGCTATCAATAAATTTATACCACACTATGAAGAAATAGAAAAAATTCGTTCATTATATCCACAAATGCGTATTTTACGTGGTATGGAAGTAGATTTCTTTGGAACAAAACAATGGATTGAAAAATTTAATCAAGCCATTAAACAACTAAAACCAGATTATCTTATTGGTTCTACACATTTTGTGGAATTAGATGGCAAGATATTAAACTCTCACGATTGGGCAAAAGCCGATAAAGAAACACAAAAAATAATATTACAAAAATATTGGACAAATATTGCAAAGGCCGCACAATCAAATCTATTTACTTGGATGGCACATTTAGATTTACCCAAAAAAGTTGGTTTAGGTCAAGAAAAAGAATGGTCAGAATACGAAAGATTAGCAATACTGGCGATATCTAAAGCAAAAACAGCAATAGAAATAAATACATCTTTTTACAAAGATGATTGCTATGAGCCATACCCTTCTATGCGTATTTTAAAAATGGCACGAGCAAAAAATATCCCCGTTATA
>JAKSSZ010000034.1 GCA_024402835.1 Alphaproteobacteria bacterium
CTATTTCTACCGGTATTCACAAGGCGCTTCTTGCTAATATATTATTAAAAGATGACAAGAACATAGATGCTTTCTCGGTTCAGGGGGATATTCCAAATATACAATCATTTTTAAAATGGTTGGATATAGATGGTATGTTTTTACCAAAAATGAATATAGATATTTCTGGGGCATTACAGAATAATAAAATTGTATTACAAAAATCCACTGTCAAAATGGATAAAACATTATTAAGTTTGTCTGGTTATTATGATTACACATCTAAAACCAAAAAGATAAAATTGGATTGTTCTGTAAAAAATATAAATATATATAAACAGTTTCCACAATTATTTGGAGCAGGGCAACCATGGGTTCATCCCGACAGGGAATTAAATGCTTTTCATGATATGGATTTATATGGAAAATATTTATATAACACAAACGCAGATATTCATATAAAACTTGATGATTTTATTGTGTATCGTTCTTTGAATTTACGGAACATAGATTTAACTGCAAAATTAAAAAATAATAAATTGCGTTTGGATGCAGATGTAAATATGGTTGATGGTAATGTAAAAGTAATATCTTTTGCAGATATAGATAAAGACGGTAAATACACAATAGAAGCTGGTGCTATTGGTGAAAATATAGTTATCGGTCAAATCCTCAAAGAAATAAATATAAACACAATAATATCCCAATTACCTGTAAATGTTGATTTATATGTTCGTGCATCTGGTAAAAATATGTCAGAAATAATGAGTACCATAACGGGACCTGTTCGTGTTTATTCTACTGATATCGGTTATGCTAATTCTCAATTGGTTGAATATATGTACGGTACAGATTTTTTAACCAGTTTGCATAATACCGTAAGTGATTTATTTCGTAAAACAGATACCGAAGAAACGATACCTATAAAATGCACAGTTGCAAATATAAAATTGCGTAACGGTGCATTGGAAACAAAAAATGGTGTTGCTGTTGAAACAGGCGCAATAAATGTCCGACTTGTTGGAAATCTAAATCTTGGTAAAGAAACCATAGATTTATCTTTGGCGACTGTTCCTGTGACGGGTTTAAAATTGTCTTTGACTGGTAATTTAGTAAACACATTACAAATAGTTGGTAATTTAGCTGAACCTGATTTTAAAATAAGTGGTGCTGCTGTTGCTGGCAAAGTTGCATCAGCAACCGGACTTGGTATTTTACTGGCACCTGTTACTGGTGGTCTAAGTATTGCTGGTGGACTTATTGCGGGACTTGTTGCTGGTGATTTTCTCGAAGGGTGGCTTGCAGATGATAATCCGTGTAATACGGCTATGGAAGAGGGAGCCAGCAAGAAACGTCATGACAAAGAATGGTTAAATACCCCACTAGAAGATTTAACAACAGAAATTTTTAACAGGGAATAGAACAAATGTTTAGCTTATTAAATGTAATACAGATAATCATAATTGTTACTGTAATATTATTATTTTATCTAAAATTTATACGTAATTCATCTTCAGAAAAACTTGTATATGGTCTTTTAGGACTGTCTGGGTTATGGGGGCTTAGTTTTATAATGTATTGGCTTCAATTAAAATTGCTTGGTAATTTTATCCATTGGATAGCGTTGTTTTTATCATTGTCTTTGGTGGTGGTTTTTCAACCGGAATTACGAAAGTTTTTTGCAATGATAGGTTCTATTAATGGTTGGAAAAATATAATTCTTGCTATAAAAAATAATAGTAAACATAACGGGTTATCTACAAAAAATATAAGTGAAATTATCAAAGCAATTGAATATATGTCAAATACACACACAGGGGCATTAATAGTGTTTGTAAATAATATTACCGAAGAGACGATAATAGAAAGAAAAGGTATACAAATAAACGCGGACATATCTAATGAATTATTATTGACGATATTTTTTAATAACACACCATTACACGATGGCGCACTTATAATCAAAAACAATAAAATAGCTTATGCCGGTGCAATTTTACCATTATCAACTAATAAATTAAATTGGCGATATGGAACCAGACATCGTGCGGCTCTTGGAATGTCTGAAAATACTAGTGCACTAATAATAGTTATCTCCGAAGAAACTGGTGATATATCCATAGCAGAAAATGGCGGTATAAAGAAATATGATAATGTAAATAAATTACAGGCAAAATTGGAAAAATTTTTGTCAACAAAATAATACGTAAATATATATTTTTACCCTTGCAACGAATCGGGAATTTTTGATAAACTCGCAATAGAAAATAATGAAATAAAAAGAAAAGAGGAGTTAACTATGGAATTTTCAGTATTTCGTCAGGTTTTTGTTCGTGCGTTGGGACACATGCAATCTATTGTTGAAAAACGTGCTGCTTTGCCAATTTTGGTAAATGTAAAGATAGAGGTTGCAGATGATTTAGTTTTGTCCGCCACAAATGTTGATTTGGAATTGGTAGAACATGTTGCAGCGGATATTACTTTGGCTGGTAAAACAACAGTTCCTGTTCAAGTTTTATACGATATTGTTCGTAAATTGCCAGATGATGCTGAAATCAAGTTTAAACAAGAGGGGGATCAATTAATAGTTACCAGTGGTCGTTCTGTCTTTTCTTTACCGACATTACCGGTTGATACATTCCCAATAATGGCTGGTGGAAATTTAAGTACAAAGTTCCAAATGACAACAGGTGATTTGGCACATTTAATAAATCAAACAAAATTTGCTATACCTGTTGATGATGTTCGTTATCATTTGGGTGGAATATTTTTCCATATATCTGATGATACGGGAACAAAATGTTTAACAACAGTTGCGACCGATGCACAACGTATGGCTTTATGCCATATTCCAGCTCCCGCTGGCAGTGCTGAAATGCCATCTGTAATCCTTCCCCGTCGTGTTGTTGGTGAATTATCAAAATTATTAGAAGATGCGACTGTTGATGATGTTATAATTGAATTATCAGAAACCAAGGCGCGCTTTACACTGGGCGAGGCTATATTAACCAGCAAACTTGTTGATGCACAATATCCAAATTATCGTGTCGTTATACCAAAGGGAAATGATAGAATTGCGATCATAGACAGAAAGCAATTAACAAAATTGGCAGATTTGGCATCGGCTCTTCTTGTTGCCAAAGCAGCAAATATACAATTAACATTTTCTATGAATAAATTGGTTATAAATACTTCTGATGCTGATAATGGTCATGGAACCCAAGAATTAGATATTGAATACAATGGTGATACAGAATTCACTATCAATTTCAATGTTAAGTTCTTACTTGATATTACCAATCAAATAGAAGGTGACAAAATGCAAATAGAAATGCAAGATCCGTTATCTCCAACTATTATGAAATCTACTGATAAAGACACAGATTCTTTATTCGTATTGATGCCAATGCGCAGTTAATAAATAAAAAATTGCTCGTAAAAAACAAAAGTCCCGTTTTTATCGTGACTTTTTTGTTAAAAATGTTGCGTTTATCGTTTTTTTGATATAATCTTTAATCGTTAAAAGTTTAATAAAAATTACAAAGGGGTATTAAATGGCTTCATATATAGCAAATGATATGCGTGTTGGTTGGGTTATTTCTCATAATGGTAAACGTTATTCTGTGACTTCTATAACCAAAGTAAAACCTGGTAAAGGTGGTGCTTTTGTTCAGGCTGACTTGCGTGATATAGATTCTGGAAACAAAGGTGGCGATCGTTGGCGTGCCGAAGATAAAGTTGAAAAATTAATGGTCGAAGATATTGAATGCCAATATTTGTATTCTGACGGCACAGATGCATTTTTTATGAATTTATCTGACTATGAACAATTTACAATGTCAAATGATTCTTTGGGTGAACAAATGAAATTCCTTGCACCTGAAATGATGGTTCGAGCTAATTTTGTAGAGGGACACCCCGTATCAATAACATTACCAAAAACAGTTATCGCTGTTGTCGAAGAAACAGAACCTGCGTTAAAGGGACAAACTGTTACCGGCAGTGGTGGAAAACCTGCAGTTTTGGATAATGGTGTTCGTGTCCAAGTTCCTGTATTCATAGAACAAGGCGAAAAAATAGTAGTAAACACAGAAACTTTGGAATATGTGGAACGCGCAAAATAATGATTGTAAATCAAAATAATAGAAAAGACCGATTTTTTTCGGTCTTTTTTAATTTCCAGATTTCATAATTGTTCTTATTTCATTTACACAATTTGCTGTAATGCTTTCTTTTGCTATTTGTAAAAAATCTCGGGGGTCAAATGATTTTTTGTTTTTATATAATTGTTCACGAACGGCGGATGTAAATGCTAATCTAGAATCGCTATCAACATTTATTTTTGTAATATGCCCCATTATTGCTTTGCGTAATTGATTTGTTGGAATACCTTTGGCGTGTTGTATATTTCCACCAAATTTATTTATTTTTGATACAAATTGATTTGGGATACTGGATGCCCCATGTAATACCAATGGGGTATGCGGTATATTTTGTGCAATTTTCTGTAATATATCAAATCTTAATTTCGCTGAATCTGTTTGTCTTTTATATGCGCCATGTGCTGTACCTATGGCTATGGCTAATGAATCTGTTTTAGTTTCTTTTACAAAATCTTTCACAATATCTGGATTTGTATAGCTGCTGTAATCTGATTTTGTGTTTTTGTCTTCTATACCGTGTAAAACTCCTAATTCTGTTTCTACGGATACGTCAAATTTATGTGCATATTGTGTAACTTTTTTTGATAATTCAATGTTTTTTTCTAATGGTAAAGCGCTCCCATCAAACATGACTGATGAAAAACCCATATCTATTGCGTGTTTGCAAATTTCAACACTGTGACCATGATCCAGATGTAATGCTATTTTGCCAATTTTATATTGTGCACCACTTATCATACCTATTAATATGTCATCAGTCATATATTTTAACGCTGATTCTGATACCGCTAAAATTATTGGGCTGTTTGTTATTCTGCTGGCTTCCAATATCGCTTGTAATGTTTCCATATTATAAAAATTAAAAGCGGGGACGGCATATCCTTTCTTTAATGCTGTTGATAACATATTATTTGTATTTACTAAACCCAATTCTGAATAATGCATATAACCTCTCCAATTTTATTTTATATTATACCACAAAATTTTAAATTTGATTATGATTTTGAGAATAAAGATTTTTATGATACAATAATGTCATTATGAGGAAAGTTTTAAGTATTTTTTGTATTTTATTATTAGCCGGCTGTTATGAAACGGTATCTTATAAATCGTATGATTTTTATAAGTCCGATGTCAAATATCATCAGGCTGGCCCAGATTGTATTTATTATTTTAATGAATCTGGACGTAATATAAAAAATGCTTTTGGTCGTGATATAAAAAGAATTGTTTACAAAGATATGCAATGTGTTGAATTGTATGAAAAACATAATAAACATACATTTAATAAAAAACACCATAAACACAATTCTGGGAATAAAATGAAATTAAAACGCAGATGGATAATAAGGAATTATTAAAATAATACTTTTTTATCTGTTAAATTTATGATAAAATATACAGTAAATCAAAAGGAGAAAATATGAAAAAACTAAATAATAAAATAACTTTCGCATTAATTTGTTTAATGACATCTGTTCCTGCATTTGCTGATGTTACTGTTGGTTCTGGTGTCTGTGAATTGATAACAAATTTACAGGGTATATTTAAAATTTTAAGAACTTTGGCTTTTGTTGGTGCGGCTTTCTATATTGCAAACTGGGCTTGGGGATATATTTCAAAACCTGGTGATTTAAAGATAGAGGATGTAAAAGACAAAGGTATCGGTTTGATGGTTGGTTTTATATTGTTGTTTATTATTGGTGCAATATTGTCTTTCGTCTTAAGCGCTTCCGGTCAACATACTCTTGGTTGCGATATAACACAGGGCTGGGATTAAAATAACGAAACAAAAACTTATTTATAAAAAAGCCATCGGTTTGATGGTTTTTTTATTGTTCTTCTTTTTTAGGTTGTTCGTCCGGATTTATCAAAGCAAATAATACAGACGATATTAAAGATTGATAGGGGATATGTTGGGTATCAGATATCTCTTTTACTTTATCTATTATTTGGTGTGGAATGCGCATATTGACAATACAGTCAGATTTATGAAAAGCGCGATATGCCGCATAATCTTTTAATACAGATTCCAAGTTCATTGTGAACAATTGTTGCATTATAACATTAGTCATACAAACTCCTATACAAACGTGATTACACATTACTATACTATTGTATTTATCTTTGTCAATACAAATGTATTTACAGTAATAAATACAGATATAAATACAGTTGTATATAGGTTTGTATTGTGTTTTGTCTTTTGCTTTTTTAAAAAAATATATGTAAAATAGGAATGTTTATATGGGGGATACAATGCAAAAGATATTAAAGATTATAATTAGTTGTTTTTGTTTGTTTTTGTTTTCATCTGTTCATGCGGAATTGCATGTTGATATAGTTGCTGGTGGAACGGATCCAATTTCTA
>JAKSSZ010000035.1 GCA_024402835.1 Alphaproteobacteria bacterium
ATCAGGATGATATTTTAATACTAATTTATGATATGCTTTTTTTATATCTTCATCACTTGCATCTTTTGATACACCCAAGACTTCATAAGGATTCATACTCATTTTTATTACCTGTTTTATATTTGTATAAAAAATATAGTTATGAAAAACTAAAAATCAAGTATATTGGGACTTAAAATTAAAAAAATTAAGGTTTTGGCTTGCACAAATTATGAAAATGTTATACTAATAGTCAAAGAGTTTAAGGAAAGATATGAATAAATATGATGCATCAGAAGTTTTAGAAGGTTTAGAACCTGTTCGGTTACGTCCGGGGATGTATATTGGTGGTACAGATGAAAAGGCATGGCACCATTTACCTATTGAAATAATGGATAATTCAATAGACGAAGCCGTTGCTGGTTTTGCTAAAAAAATAACTGTGAATTTAATAGATTCTAAAACCATAGAAATTACAGATGATGGTCGTGGTATCCCTGTTGATGAACATCCAAAATATCCTGGAAAATCTGCGTTAGAGGTTATATTAACAACTTTGCATTCTGGTGGTAAATTTAATAATAATGTTTATAAAACAAGTGGTGGTCTTCATGGTGTAGGAAGTGCTGTTGTTAATGCATTGTCTTCACAAATGGATGTGACTATATGTCGTGATGGTTATGAATGGCATCAATCTTTTTCTAGGGGCAAGGCACTTGGTTCAATTACTCGTGGAAATGCAACCAAGGCACATGGGACAAAAATAAAATTTACCATAGATGATAAGATATTTGGGGAAAATGCTGTTTTTAAACCGGTAAAAATATATCGCATGGCGCGTGCAAAATCGTTTTTGACTCGGGGGGTCAAAGTTGAATGGCATTGTAATCCAGCTTTGATAACCGAAGATATGAATATATTATCGGATACAACATTTTTTTTTTTTTTTTTCTTAGCAGATTTTGTAGCAGAAAAAATAGAATCAAAACCAAAGATACTTCCAAAAATATTTAGTGGCAGTATAGATTTTCCTGATGATATGGGACATATTGAATGGGCGTTATCTGTTTTGACAGATGAAAATGGCGCAGCATCAGATGATGGTTTCTTTGCTTCGTATTGTAATACTATTGCTACCATAGATGGTGGAACACACGAAACTGGATTTAAAACAGCAATAACCAAAGGTTTAAAGGCATACGGTGAAAAGGTAAATAATAAATCTGCCTCTTTGATAACAAGTGATGATGTCTTTGATTCTGTTGCTGCCATAGTTTCTGTGTTTTATAAAACACCACAATTTCTTGGACAGACAAAAGAAAAATTATCCAATCCAGAAATAGCGCGTTACACAGAAAATGCTTTGCGTGATCCGTGGGAAATGTTTTTAGCATCTGACCCAAAAACTGCAAACGCTTTATTAGATTTTGTAATAAATTTGGCAAATGCTCGTATTAAAACAAAACAAGTAAAAGATATTGCACGCAAAACCCCGACAAAAAGAATTCGTATGCCTGCAAAATTGGCAGATTGTTCTAAACATGGTGTCGAAGGAACAGAATTATTCATAGTCGAAGGGGAATCTGCAGGTGGAACAGCAAAGCAGGCACGTGATAGGGCAACACAAGCAATAATGCCATTGCGTGGTAAAGTTTTAAATGTTTTATCTAATTCAGATGAAAGATTCAGTGCAAACAAAGAATTAAATGACTTGATAGATATTATTGGTGCAGGTACAGCAAAAGATTGGGATGATTCTAAATTACGTTATGAAAAAATTATTGTTATGACTGATGCTGATGTCGATGGAAGTCACATTGCTTCTTTGTTGATGGCATTTTTTTATCAGTATATGCCACAGTTGATTTATGGGGGACATTTATATTTGTCTTGCCCACCATTATATAAATTAACTTGTGGTACAGAATCGATGTATGTTGATACTGATGAAGAGCTAGAACAATTAACAAATGGTAAATATAAAAACAAGAAAGTTGAAATTTCCCGATTCAAAGGGTTGGGTGAAATGATGCCGAATCAATTAAAAGAAACAACTATGTCACCAAAAACACGCAGATTGATTCGTATAGATTTACCACCAAAAACAGAAGAAGGACTTGAAGACACAGAAAAAACAAAAACACTTGTTTATGATTTAATGGGTAAAAAGCCAGAGTTTCGTTTCAAGTTTATTACAGAACATGCACAATTCGTGAAAGATTTATATGTATAAAAAAACGCCAAATGGCGTTTTTTATTTAACTTTTTTTAACTTTTGCGCGAATGTAAAAGTATATTGTGTTGCACTCCACAAAGAAGCAACCAATGAAAACCATAATCCAAAAATACCGATTTGTGGTAAATGGTAAATCATCATAAATATGAATCTATTTGTTGTTTGTGGTGTTACCAATTCACCTAATACAAATAATAATAAAAACATTGCTATTGAAATCATCTGACATGTTGTTTTAATTTTTCCCATAGAAAAGCGTGCTTTTGGTACAGGCATTTCTATTTTTTGTGTCCCCAAAAATTCACGTAAACCACTAACATATAATTCTCGTGCTATCATAAGAATAACAGGAACGACAATAAACCATACGGGCATCATGATTGCCAACATAATCAAAGTATTTGTTACCAGTAATTTATCACCGATATGGTCCATGACCCCACCAATTTTGGAACAACAATTAAATTTTCTGGCTAAATACCCATCAAACCAATCTGATATGGCGCCCAATACATACAGTATTAATGTAAGAATAAAATATTTGCACATTATTGTTGGAATAATCGCGAAAGATACTGCTATACGGAAAGCGGATAAAAAATTTACAAAAAATTTCATTTTAACTCCTTTGTTACGAATGTTCATTATACCATTTTATCATGAAAATAGTTATATATTTTTTTTGCCACAGATATTGATAAATTTGGAACCCGAAAAAGTGTTTGTAAATCAGCTTCCATAATTTTTTTTACTGAACCAAAATATTGTAATAATAATTTTTTCGTTTTTGGGCCAACCCCATCTATATCATCTAAACAACTATGAAATTCTGATTTGTTTCTTTTTAATCTGTGATAACTGATAACAAACCTATGTGCTTCATCACGAACATTTCGCAGAAATAAAAATAAATTTGATGTTTTAGATAAAGTAAAGTTTTCTGTTCCATCTGGCATAATAAAATGTTCATCACCATTACGAACAATACCTTTTGCAACACCTAATACGGGAATTGTTGGTGCTGTTTTTGTTGCAATGTTCCATTGTGCTTTGCCACCATCAACAATAATTAAATCTAATACGGGGGTATGATTATTTGCACGTGCAATAAATTCTTGCATCATTGCAATATCATTTCCAGCACGGGATTTTTCTTTTAATATGAAGTGTTTATATGCTGATTTAACAAAACCATTTTTATTAAATACAATCATAGCCCCCACAGGATTGGTAGAAAATAGGTGTGAATTATCAAAAACTCCAACATAGTTTATTTGTTTCCCCAACCATTTTTCTAAATCTTGAAAATTATTTTGCCATCTTGTTGTTGATACAGATTCTTTTGATACCGATTTGGTAGTTTTGTTTAGTGCTATAATTTTATCACGTATTTTTGCGGCTTGTTCAAATTCTTGTTTTTGTGAAAATAATTTCATTTGATTCGTTAAATCTTCTATTACTTTATCATTATACCCCAATAATATTTTGCGTGCAGTTTCAACATTTTTTGTGTAATTATTTCGTTTTATTACACATGGCGCACTACATCTGCCAATTTGGTATAACAAGCATGGTTTGCTTCTATTACGCATAGTAATATCTGTACAAGTTCTTAATTGACACACTTGTTGAATAGTTTTGATTGTATCTGTCAATAAACTCACAGATGGATATGGCCCAAATACGTCTTTTTTTTGTGAAATTTTTCCACGAAATTTTAATAATCTGGGGTATTCGTGTTTTGTTAATGCCAACATAGGATACATTTTTCCATCTGTTAGCATTACATTATATTTTGGTTTAAGAGTTTTTATTAAATGTTCTTCTAATATTAGCGCGCTTTTTTCATCTTCTGTAATTTCCCATTCAACCTTTGTTACTAATGTGCGCATAACTTGTTTATGGTTTTCAAGTTTAGAAATGTCTATGTATTGCTTTAAACGGTTTGATAAATTTTTTGCTTTACCAACATATAACAAGTTATCTTGGGAATCATACATTTTATAAATTCCCGGCTTGTTTGGTGCAAGTTTTATTAAATCTCTAAATTGAATATTCATAAGAAATATGATATTATATAAACAGAAAAAATCAACAAGGAGAAAAACAAATGAAACAAGAATCTGGAAGATCTATGGTAGAAATGCTTGGTGTATTGGCTATTATGGGAATAATAACAGTTGGTGCTGTATCTATGATATCACGTGCCATGCGGACACAAAAATTAAGCACAGTTACAGATGATGTTGTAAGTATAGTGACGGGTGTTCGTGGGTTGTTGGGTGAATATGATGATTTTTCTAAATTAAATTCAGAAACAGTATTCAGTGCTATAAATCAATCGCAAACAAATCCTTATGGTGGAAAATATGAATTAAGTGTAGATGTAAATAATCCCAGACAATTTGTTGTTTCTATTACTGGATTAAACAAATCAGATTGTGAAAATCTTTTGACAAAAGCCTGGACTGATTCTGTTGGGTATATTAGTTCGGATAGAAAACAAAGTGGTGCCTCTGGTAACTGCAAAGATGGTAATACGAATACGGTATCTATTATTTATGGTGAATAAGTTTTATGACACAGTTTATAACAATTTCTGAAATAGAAAACGGAACAAGATTATTGCGTTGGTTTCAACGGACATTTCCATCTATGCCCCAACGTGAATTTTACAGATTATGTCGTGGTGGGCAAATCAGGGTAAATTCTTCCAGATGTTCTGGAACAGAAATATTAAAAACAGGTGATGTTGTTCGTATTCCACCAACAATACAATCATATAAACAAAAGATTCAAAAAACAGAAAATGGGGAAAAGTTTTCTTTATCAGATTTGGAACTTTTAAGAAAGACGATTATATATAACGACAATGATATTGTTGTTTTTAATAAACCTGCTGGCCTTGCCGTTCAGGGTGGTACAGGAATAAAAAAATCTATAGATAAAATGGCTGTGGCGTTATTTCCATACAGTAAAATTTCTTTGGTTCACAGATTAGATAAAGAAACAAGTGGTTTGCTTGTTGTTGCAAAAACACAAAAGGCAGCACAAAGATTATCCAGTCAATTCCAAAACAAAACAGCTTTCAAACAATATCTTGCTTTGTTAAATGGGGTTATAATAAAAAATAGTGGTGTCATAGATAATTATTTTACGAAGGATGGTATTAGCACAGATATGCCACAAAAAACATCTGGTGCCGTTCATGCAATCACAGAATATAAATTATTGGGAACAGCAGCTGGGTTTTTATCGTGGGTTTTGTTTTCTCCAAAAACGGGACGAACTCATCAATTAAGAAAACACAGTGCGTATTCACTAAACGCTCCAATTGTTGGGGATAGATTATATGGTGATAAATCTGCTAAGTTAAGTGATGCTTTTGAATCTGTCATAGATGATAGCAAATTATTTTTGTTTGCGTACAAGATAACTTTTACACACCCGTCAAATGGTAAACTAATAACTCTTTGTGCACCTTTACCAGATTTTATGCAGCGGGTTGTAAAGTTTCTGGAATTACAGGTTCCTTAACCTAATGGAAAAAAATTATGTATATGTTTTTTAGAAAGTATTTATATGTTTTTAGAATTATCGGTTTTTTATTTCTTGGTATGGTGGTTGCTGTTATTATTGCTTTATCCAAACTAGACTTAGAAAGTATAAGAAACAACATAATAACAACTATACAAACTACGACCAATTTGCCCGTAGAGATAGATGGTGAAATGTCATGGAAATTTTCTTTTACACCAACCTTGAAAATGAATAAATTAAAAATCCCAAATGCTTCATGGGCTAAAAGTAAAAACTTTCTTACGGTTGATACATTGGAAGTAAATTTGGATGTATTGTCATTGTTCACATCAAAATCAGTTGTTAAAAAAGTAAAGTTAAAGAATGTCAATATTGCATTGGAAAAAAATTCGCGTGGAAACAGTTCTTTATCATTTATTAACACGGATGAAAAAAAAGTAGATGATAAAAAAAAAAAAAAAAATATTGAAAAATTTGCTTTCTCTCAAATGCCAATAGATGCATTAGAAATACAACATTTATCTGCCAATATACATGGTAAAAAATATACGGTAAATGATTTTGATGTCCGTGTTATTCTTCAAAAAGACAAACTTGAATATACCGGTTGGATAGAACCCACAGATACAAATTATTCTTTTATTATTTCAATGTTTCAATATGATAAAACAAAACAAAGATATCCTGTA
>JAKSSZ010000036.1 GCA_024402835.1 Alphaproteobacteria bacterium
CATACCACCCCACCGGCATAGGAATCAGATTAAATTGTGGGGGGACCAAAAAAGAATGCTTTTTTAACGTGTGTGCCAAGGTGATAGCGGGGTAGAGAAGTTTAACGATGTTTAATGCAATGTGTCGCCATCCATAGAATATACATAGAATATGAATTTTCAAAAAGAAAAGGGATTCTTGCGAACCCCTTGAATTTCTTGGCTCGGGCAACTGGACTCGAACCAGTGACATACGGATTAACAGTCCGTTGTTCTACCGACTGAACTATGCCCGAATAGCGAGTATAATAGTATACTTATAAACCCCAAAAGTCAAGGACTTTATATGTTTTATCAAAAAAAATTATCTGTCCCACAAATCTGCCGTTTGGTGCAATTTTTATTTGGGTATAATCACTATGCAACAAAATAAAAATATTTACGTTTTTTCATATGACTATAGTTGCTATTTGATTGAAAAAAATTAATATATCTAATAAGCTAAGAATAGCTTATAATCAATCCAGAGAGTGATTATTGGAATTTCATAAAAGGGAATAAAATGGCAGAACGCGCATTATTCAAAGGAGTTATAAATTTAATCATTAAACAAAATGATAAAATTTTGTTGTTTTTTCGCAATGATGGATTCTTTAATTACGATGGCGGTTGGTGGGTTTTACCTGCAGGTCATATAGAACAAGGCGAAACAGCTATGGTGGCGGCTATTCGTGAAGCCAAAGAAGAACTGGATATAGATATTACGCCGGATGATATTAAATGTGTTCATGTTATTAGTAATCTTGCCAGTCGTACCGAAAGTTTTGATTTCTTTTTTGAGGTGTCAAAATACACAGGGACAATTCGCAACTGCGAGGGCGATAAATGTGCAGATATGCAATATTTTACATTTGATGAAATCAAGAATTTGAAAAACGTGGTTTCTACAACACGTATCGCATTATCCGGCATTGCAGACAAACAGTTATATTCTGAATGTATTAAATACAAAAGTGAAAAATGATAAAAATTTGGACTTTTGATAATGACGAATTATTTGATTTAGTTGCATGTGGCAAGAAACACGGAACATGCAGTTTGTATGATACAGACGCAAATATGTCAAAAGTTGGCGATATAAATATAATCTATAACTCCAGAAACGAACAAATTAAAATTGAGATAACCAATGTTCGTAAGTGCCGTTTTTGTGATGTTGATGAATCTTGGGCAAAAACGGAAGGCGAGAGCGATTTATCACTGCAACATTGGCAACGTGTTCATAAAGATTTTTTTTGCACTATCAAACCGGATTTCCAAGAAACTGATATGTTGGAATTAAATGAATTTACCTTACAGGTTTGATTTCCATACCGACAACGGGTTCGCTGGCTAGTTTTTCACGTGATACGAATTTTGTCACTGTATTTATCAATTCGTCAAGATTTGCAAAGCCACTACGTTTAATATCAATTTTGTTGAATAAAGATTCAAAATTTTGTGCTATATGCATATCCAATACTTCACAAATTATATATTCATCTGGAATTTCAGCGTTAAACAATAAAAATTTATCGCCAATTTTAATCTTTTTACGTTTTTCATCGTAGGCGCGTAATTCAATATCTTTATGTCCGGACGTTATCATTTTAAAATAATTATGCCGAACACTTATAGAAAAACGACACCTAAGGTTAGGTATAATATGTTTTGCAAAAAATTCACGCATGCTATCAATTTGTATAATGTTTGGGTTAATTAAATCAGAGACATTCAACCAAACAACAGATATATTTTCATCACGCTGTTCACAGAATCGCAAATCCAAATCATTTGTTTCGTGTGAAATAAAATAATGATGTTCTTCTGCCAAAGCCCCACGTTTTTCCGCACGTTGTGGGTTTGTGTGTTTGAAAGAATATGGTGTTGGAACCTCTGTTATTAACCCCAACATTTTTAATGATTGTTCGCCTAATTCTTCTGTCAATTCGCGGCGAAGTGCGCTTTTAAAATCTTCACCGTCATCAACCCGACCACCAATCGGGCCATAACCATTTTTACCATATTTTAACAATGCAACTCTGTTGTTAAATACAGGTAAAATATACGCGGAATAAGATTTTTCTTTTATCATGTTTATAAACCTACCTTTTATTCTACTTCATGGGCTTCTAAAAATAGAGATTGGGCCAAAGAATCAAAGAAATTTTGATAAGTTATTGGATTTGTTATAGCGCGTTGATGGACTTGGGCATTGGCACGAACAACAATATGGTCGCTAACAACACGAACAGAAACAGATAACACAGATGAATTTGAAAAAGATGTTCCACTGATTGTTCCTAATTTTTCGTCCGCTCGTTCAATAATAAAACCCAAATCTTGCATTGTTGATAATACGGCTCTTAAAACCATAGATTTATCTGTTGTATCAAATTGTCTGGATTGGTAATTTCTTATTGATAATTGCGAAGGATTTGTTCCCAAAACATAATCTTGTGTAGTCATACATCCACATAATACAGTACAAGTAATTATAGATAATATTATTTTTTTCATTTTTTTCCTTTATAAATCATTTGCCGTTAAAAATAAAGATTGGCTTAATTTATCAAAAAAGTTTTTATATAAACTTTCATCTTCTAATTTTTCCAATCGTGATTCGTTCCTATTGTTCCAAACAATTCTTGCAAATTTTACCCTTACATTAAAACCAGGATTAGTTTTACTTTTATTTGAAATAACTGTGGCATAAATTTTCTGTCTTACATCATATACAGGTGTTGTTTTCCCGATTCCCGCCAGAAGAATAATTGCAACTTGTGCACCTGTTGGTGTAACATCCCTTACTTTTGTTCCCGTTATAATACCAAGTTCTGTTTCGGTTGTTTCTAATGTGAAGTCTAAATCTTGTAAAACCTGAGCTACGGAAACTAGCATTTCTTCTTCGTTTTTTGCTTCAAATCTGCGTGTTTCCATTTGTCTGCGTTCTTGATAATGTTCATCCAATTTATAGAAATTATCGTATGACACACAACCAAATAAAGTTAGCAAACTCAAAATACAAAATAGGTGCTTCATATTAGATTAAAAAGTAGATGTTCTATATGCAAAATCGCGGACCAGATTATTTTCATCAAATTTTACAATAATAGTTAAAGTTCTTTGTTGTGATGAGGCAGAACTGCTGGAACTATCAGCACCAAAAATCAATAACCAAACGCCAACCCCACCAGATTTTCTTTGTATATTGCTGGAAACTCTATCATATACCCATGTTTCTCTTCTGTGACTATCTGTGGTAATCATATTTGGTGAACCCAAAACTTCAACAACATCAGCCGCAGACATACCAATTTTTATTTCTTTTTGTGCTTTTGCAACAGTCATTTGTTCTTCTTTTATAGCAGGTAAACTAGAAGAACAAGCAGTTAATAATAATGGACATAAAAAACATACAGATATTAAAAATTTATTCATAATTTACTCCTTTTTACTTTTATTATAGTAATGTTATTTTTGTTGTATTTCAAATAAATTTATAACGTTTATCATTAAACAAGCGATAGTCATTGGACCCGTACCACCAACGATGGGGGTGATATAACTTGCTTTTTGTGATACTTTTTCAAAATCAATATCGCCACATACTTTATTGTTTTCTATATGTTGTCCAACATTTATTATAATGGAATCTTGTTTTATATCATTTTTGGTTATAATTGTTTTACCAACAGCCACCACTAATAAATCTGCTTGTTTTGTTATGTCTGAAAGATTTTTTGTTTTGCTATGACATAAAGTAACCGTGGCATTTTTTTGACTTAACATGTGTGCTATGGGGCGACCAACAATATTGGAACGACCAATCACAACAGCATTTTTTCCAGTTAAATCTATATCATAGTGTTCAATTAATTTAATAATACCCATAGGCGTACAGGGATAAACTATCGGTAAATTATTTGCATATAATCTGCCGGTATTTTCATTTGTAAAACAATCAACATCTTTTAATGGTGATATTAAATCAATAATTTCATTTATGTTTAAATGTTTTGGTAAAGGTAATTGAATTAAAATAGCGTTTATATCTGCATCATTATTTAATTTTTGTATAACTGTGTTTATTTCTGTTTGAGAAACATTTGATTCCAAACGGACAAGCATTGTTTTTATACCGACAATATCAGCGGCTTTCTGTTTATTTTTTACATATAATTCACTAGCAGGATCATTTCCAACCAATATAACAGCCAAACATGGTTGTTTATGGTATTTGTTTAGTTTTTCTTTTAATTCACATAATATGTTATCACGCAAACTTTTACCATCTAATAAAATCATCATTTATACCTATGTTTTTATAAAATTAGTTTAATACTACACCACCTTGGCGAACAATGTTGATATTATTATCATTTAAAATAACTACTGTGCTGGGGCTGCCACCCATTTTATCAAAAGCATTATTTATTACGATAATATTTGGAAATTGTTTTTGTATATCTTCTGGGGTTGTTATAACTGGACAACCCGATATATTTGCGGAAGTTGTGGCTAAACAATGCCCCGATATTACAGAACATAATTCTTGGAATGGTTTATAATTTGGGACACGTACTGCACCAAAAGACATAGAATCTGTATCAGCCACCGAAATACCAATCGTTAAAGCACCGGGCCAATGTTTTTTTGCCAATTCAAATGCTTTTTGTGGGTAGTCTTGCATATATTTTGATATATGTTCCAAAGAATCAGACATAATTATTAAATGTTTTTCATGTGGTCTTTGTTTTATTTCAAATAAAGCATCAGCTCCTGCTTTTGTTGGTAAAGCGCCCAATCCCCATACGGTATCTGTTGGAAAAGCAATTATCCCACCTGATAATAAATGTTTATTTAAATTTTCTATAAAATTTTTGTCTTTCAATATATCCATACAGAACATTATAACAACATATTGTAAAAAATAAAATTTTTTATGATTATTCTGCTATTTCTTTTATTGTATCATCATACAAATACATTATTTGATTATTGTATTCAAATTTAAGTTTATGATTTGAATCTTTGTTTATGTTTGTTGGAATAGTGGACATATTACCAAAGAAATCGGCCACCCCATCATTGTCAACATCAACATTTAATGATGGTGTTGTTTTCTTTTGACTACGTAAATAAACAATTTCATTACCAATATGTAATTTGCGTCCGCATGAACCACTATCTTCTGATTTCATAGGTGACACCAAACCATCTGGGCACGCTATACAAGTTTCGCCATCTTTGTATTCATTAGCATTACAATAATCTAATTTCCATTGTGCATAGAGTGTTATATTGCCCGTTGAACCCGTTGGTATATTTGATATTGTTGTATTATTTGCGTCTGTCCATCCCATGAATTTATAATTTTGCTTTGTTGGTGTTTCCAATGTAATGGTTGGTGTGGCAACCGTATAAGTTGTTGGCGCATCAGTGTAATTTATTCCGCCATTCAAATTATACGTTATTGTATATTCAATGGCTTCACATGTTGTTTCATCTTTTTCATTTTCCGAACCCTGGATTACATAAGTTTCTAACATTTTTTTACCAAAACCAGAATCTGTCATTTTAGTCGCACATTTGCTTGCACAATCCGGACCCGAAGTAGATGTTTTTCCTGAATTCACCCATTTGGTAAGATACGGTTCAGCCACTTTACACCAACATTTCCCACCACCGACATAACCGGCAGATTCTTCTGAATCTTCATAGCCAGATGTAGCATCAAACAATGCCGCCCAACCGGTAATAGGAACTACATTTCCGGAATCATCTGTAAATGCTTTTACTGTTGCAGACCAAGTTGAATCAGCAAAACTAGCCGTTGAAGATGCTTTATACATGGTTGTTGTCCAACCAGATGTATCGGGTATCGTAGATTTAGCCAAAGTCACTTCTTTATAACCTGTTTCACATACTACTTTCCATTTTGCATATACCGTAATATCACGATTAGTGTTTTCAGGAATTTCAGTTATTTCTGTATCAAATTCTGGATCTGTGAACCATCCTTGGAATGCATAACCATCTCTGGTTGGTTCTGCAAAGTTCAATGGCAATTGTTCCACAGTATATGTTTTTGGATTTTCAGGATTATTAACACCATTGTCCATTATATAAGTAATATTATATTCAATTGGTTTACATTTTTCGTCTTCGGAAATTTCCATAACAGAATCACGAAGTATCTTGGCACCAAATCCAGAATCGTTTTTCATTTTTGTGACACAAGCATCTGAACAATATTCAATACTATCATATGTTTTACCCTGGTTTATCCAATACGTTTGATATGGCCCAGTAATTTTACACCAACATTTATCACCATTAACAAAACCTGATTCTTCACTTGAATATTCATACCCTGAAACTGAATCAAACAATGCGGCCCCCCCAGAT
>JAKSSZ010000037.1 GCA_024402835.1 Alphaproteobacteria bacterium
AAACAGGTGTTTCTTTAGTTGTTCGTGATAGTGATGATATTTCAAAAGCAAAAGGTAGATTAAAAAGTGTTTTGGGAAACAATGTAGATGTTTCTTCATCAAACAAAACAATAACAATATCATATACATCTAAACAAAAAGAAGAGATGATTCAAGACGCTATGTCACGTAGTATAGAAATTGTTCGTAGACGTATAGATGCTTTGGGAACAAAAGAACCATCAATTCAGTCACAAGGTGGTAAATATATTTTGGTTCAATTACCAGGTGTAAGTAATCCAGAACATATAAAAGATTTAATTGGACAAACAGCAAAAATGTCTTTTCATTTGGTAAATGAATCTGTAACTTCGTTAGAACATATACCGTCTGGAACAGAATTATTATCTTTTATGGAAGACCCAAATCAAAAAATACCTGTGTATTCAAGAGTAGAGGTTTCTGGGGAAAGTTTAAAAAATTCTCAAGCAGATTTTGACCAAAATAATATGCCTGTGGTTACAACAGAATTTGATGCTACGGGAACAAGAAAATTTGCTAAACTTACCACTGAACACGTAAACGAAAGATTTGCGATTGTTTTAGATAAAAAAGTTTTGTCAGCCCCGACTATTCGTGAACCAATACCAGGGGGACGTGGTCAAATATCGGGTGGTTTTACTTTACAGGGCGCAAAAGATTTGGCTGTTTTATTGCGTTCTGGTGCTTTGCCTGCGCCATTATCTGTAATAGAAGAAAGAACGGTTGGTGCCGGATTAGGTGCTGATACAATTGCAACCGGAAAAATTGGTTCAATTGTTGGTGTTATTTTTGTTCTTTTATTTATGGTATTATTATATGGTCATTTTGGTTTAGTTGCAGATTTTGTTTTATTAGTAAATCTTGCAATGATAATTGGAATATCTGCTTTATTTGGGGCAACTTTAACATTACCGGGTATTGCGGGTATAGTATTAACTTTGGGTATGGCAGTGGATGCAAATATATTGCCGTTTGAAAGAATTCGTGACGAAGTTCGTGAAGGTGTCCCAACATTACGTGCTGTTGATTATGGATTTACCCGTTCAACAAAGACGGTTTTGGATGGTGAATTAACAAATTTAATATGCGCTTTAATTTTATTCCAATTCGGTGCGGGTCCAATTCGTGGGTTTGCTGTAACATTATCAATAGGTGTTATAACAACATTGTTTACTTGTTTGTGTTTATCAAGAATTATCATAGATTCTTATATGAACGGTAAAAACAAAAAAATTGGCTATATAAAAAATAAATAAGTGTGGAGAATTATTATGAAATTACATTTTATGAAATATCGTAAATTATCGTATTGGATTTCCAGTATATGTATAATTTTGTCGGTTTTGTCTATCTGTTTCAAAGGTTTTAATTATGGTATAGACTTTTCTGGTGGAATATCTATGGAAATAACACCAAAAACAGCTGAATATACAGTAGATAAAATGCGTAATGATTTGGTTAAATATTCACCAGAATTACAATCTGTTGATAATGGTTCTGTTTTGTTGCGTGTTGGTTTACCAAAAGGCGCAACAGATGAACAACAAAATGTTCGTGTTCGTGAAATAAAAGATATTTTGGGTGATAAGGTGGATTATTCCCAAGTTCAAATTGTTGGACCAAAAATAGGTGGCGAATTAATTCGTGGTGGTATATGGGCAATTTTAGTATCGTTTATTTTAATGTCTGTTTATATTTGGATACGTTATCGTGGTGGGTACGCTGTTGGTTCGTTTGTTTCTTTGGTTTTAGATTTGATTTTAATGTTTGGATTCTTTTCAATAGCAGGATTAGAATTTAACCAAACAGCTATAGCAGTTATTTTAATGGGTGTTGGATATTCTATAATTGATAAGGTTGTAAATTAGGACCGAATTGATGAAAATATCCAAAAATACCATAAAATGCCAATGTCAGATTTAATAGATTTGTCTGTAAATGAAATGTTACACAGAACAGTTATGACAAGTGTTTCAACAATACTTGCTATGATTGGTATTTATGTATTTGGTGGCCAATTATTACAAGATTTTGCTGTTGCAATGACGTTTTCTATTGTAAGTGGAACATTGACAAGTATTTATATTTCTAATGTTATTTTATATCACTTTAATTTACGGGAAACAGAATACTAAAAACAAAATAATGGAGAGAAAGGGGATTTAATTATGAATATAATAAAAATATTTTTACTTTTTATTTTAATTAACTTCCCTGTATTTTCATCAGATTTGTTTAATGCTGAAAAAATAGACGGTATAAATGTAAAAGAAGTATCAAATGTTTTTGCAGATATTTATGAAAAACTTGATTCTGTGAATTGGGCTGGTAAAAATGTGGGTGTTGCCATAGAAAATATAGAAAAATTAGATACCAAAGCACATATTGCAGCAACAGATGACAGAATAATTTTAGTTTATGGTGATGAATTAATAGCAAATTATCCACGACCACAAAACAAAGATTGGAATTCTTATGGGGAAATTACAACCGCTTTGATTTTGCGTATGCGCGAAAAAAATACAATATTACAGAAACAAACAGAACAAGACTTATATAAAACCGTCGTTAGTGCTTTGTTACATGGTATAGATGAAAATGGAAAATATGTTTTTTCCAAACAAGATTTGTTAAATGAAGATAAAATTTTAACAAGTATAGGAATAGATGGTAAAAAAGATAGTCGTGGTAATTTTAGAGTGTCTGCTGTTGTTAAAGATTCTTCGGCTGATATTGCAGGTATAAAATCTGGCGATTTGATATCTCAGATAAATGGTAAACGAATATCAGCAATGTCAGATTCCGAGATAGAATCTGTATTGTCTGGATATAATTCTGGGACATTAAAATTAAAAGTTTTGACCCCGATGGGTAATAAATATCTAACATTGCGTCGCGCAAGTATTATTTTGGCAGATGCAGATATAATATACAGACAAGGTGATGAAAACAATATTTTGGAAATAATAATACATAAATTAACAGATAGTGCTGTGAATATAGTAAATGAAGCACTTTCAGACCATAAAAACGCCAATGGGGTAATTTTAGATTTGCGTACATCTGTCGGTGGTGATGAAAAATCTGCTACTAAACTTGCGGGGATATTTATTGGACAACAACCTGTAATGAGAATAGTAGAAGATACGTCCGAAGAAATAGAAATGGTACCGGGTGGTGATTCTATTACAGATTTACCTGTGGTTGTTTTAATATCTGATACGACACGTGGTACAGCCGAAGCGTTGGCATCTGCTTTTTATGAAAATAAAAAAGGTGTATTGGTTGGAACCCCATCTGCCGGAAAAGCAAGAATATCAAGCAAAATAGATTTATCAAATGGTGGTTTTTTGGAAATTATGAACAAATCGTTAAAAACTGGTTCTGGAAATATGCTTGATTCACGTGGTGTTTTTCCTTTGGTGTGTTTGTCTAATATCAGAACTACCAGCCAACAAGAAGCATTTTTCTTGAATGTTATGAATGATAATTTTGGTGCGCGTGATTTTAACAAAGAAACAACAATAGATTATAAAGCAATAAGACAAGCGTGTCCGGTTATTGTAAGTGGTGAAGATGAAGATAATACAGCAATTGCGATAAGTGTAAAGATTTTAACAGACCAAGAAATATACAATAAATTAATGGATTTATAAAATGTTTATAAAAAAAGACAATTCTTTGAAATACGATTGGATAATAATTGCTTGTGTAATTGTGTTTTTATTATGTTTTTTGGGAATAATATGGTTTGATAAACCATTATATTCTTTTATACATAATGCGTCGTGCAGTATGTTTGGCGATAATAATTCGGTGTTGTGTTATATTTTTGGTAATATTTTTGGAAAGCTTTTTACAGCAAAATATTGGTTGTTTGTTTTGTTATTGTTGTTTTTAATACAAAATATCAAAAGATTTTTTACACAAGATTATAATACAGCATTAAAAAACACATTTAAAACAAAATCTTTTTATGTTTTTTCATCTGTTTTTACCGCTGTGTGTATTACTGGTATATTAAAAGTGATCATAGGTCGTTCCAGACCAATTTTGTTTGATGCGTTGGATAAAGCGTTTTTTACACCGATACAATTTAATGATGTGTTTAATTCAATGCCATCGGGGCACACAACCGCAACATTTGCAGGACTTGTTATGATTGGAATGTTGTACCCAAAGTTTAAATGGTTAACGTGGGCTGGTGCTGTGTTAGTCGGTATTTCACGAATATATGTCGGTGCCCATTGGCCAACAGATGTGTTGTTAGGTGCTTTTATTGGAATGTTGTCAGCAGATTTTATAAAATCGTGGTTGTCAAAAATAAAGTGATTTTTTACTTTAATAAAAGGAAATTGTGTGATAAAATAAACAAAACTACAAGAGGAAAAGAGATGAAATATTTTACAAAAACAGTTAGTTTATTGGCGATAATAATGGGAATACCATCGGTGTTTGCTGCTACAAATGCGCGTATAAGTGCGACAACCACAGCAACAAGGTTTCCAACAATTGCTGGCCGTATGAGTTCTGTTACAAATGGTGTTGTAACGACCACAGGAATATCAACAACAGCGGCATCTTTGCTTGATAGCGCGGAATGTATAGATTCATATACCTCTTGTATGAAAGGAAGTGAAGCGTGTGGTCCAGATTTTGAAGAATGTACAACAAATGTTTTGTTTCATGGAAAAATGCCACAATGTTTCAGCACTTTATATCAATGCTCGGCTACGGGAATAAATAATTTGTTTGGAACATCAACTATAACGGCTTTGGGAAATGTAAAATCTCAAAATGCATCTGGTGAAGTTACTGCATATACATACCCAACAGATGGTAGTGTTTTGGGACAATTAATTTCTGGTTCTGCAATTTCTAATCGTTATGATGCGGCAGATTGTGTAAAGAAATATAAAAAATGTTTATACAAAGAATCTGTATGTGGCGAAGATTTTGAATTATGTACTTCCGATAGCGAATTTAGAAAACAATCTGTATTTTGTGATTCTGTATTGGGACGCTGTCAAAGTGATGGTATAAATCAATTGTTTGGTCAAACAGCAAAACCAAATGGTGCAGGTTCTGCTTTGGTAAAACAGTGGATGGAAGATGGTGCAGATTTGGCAGCGGCAAATGCTGTTCAGACATGTTTCAAGGTTGTTGATGCATGTTTTATGAATGCTTGTGCGGCTAATCCATTACGTTGTGTAGAAGGAACAAATTTAAAAGTTGTTGGTGAAGCAGATTTTGTTGCAAATGGAACAGAATCTGTTGTGGTTGATACGTCAACCGGTGTTGATACCCAAGATGCAGGTGCTATAAAGAAATTCTTTAAATCGTCTTGTATGGATACGATTGGTAAAAACAAATATTGTCATATGACATTCAAAGAAACAGCCACTGTAAAGGCATCTGAATTGGCTGATATTGATGAACAAGAAGATGTGTTCAGTGATGCTTTTGCGGCACGTAGATCAAATTTGAATTCAAAATTACAAGATATCGTAACGAAATTTGATACAAAGGCCAAAGACAAGTGCCGTGATACGATTGTTTCGTGCGCCATGAAAATGTGTGGTTCTGGCGTTGGTTCTTTGTGTTACAGTGATGTTTTTGATGGTGGTGACAACACAATAAACGGTACGAACACATACGGCCCAATCAAAACAGGTTGTGAGGGGATTGTAAATTTAGATGCAAATTGTAAATATGCTGCTGCAACAACAAAAGCATCTGGTTATGCTTATACATATAATGATGTGGATACATTTTCAACATTATTCCCACAGTACGATGGATCAACAGCAATTGCACAACAGGTGGACCCCGTTGGTGCAATTGGAACACTTAATGGAAAATTATCATCTTCTTATAACGAAGCAGCAATTGCAGATTTGAAAAAACAATGTCAAAACGTTGCGGTTAGTTGTGTTCGTTCAATGTGTGGTAAAGATTATATAAATTGTTATCGTAACAGAACAGATATTGTTTCTGGAACTTATAATACGACCGAATCCGCTTTCGATAAATCTATGAATAAAATGGGTGGGGTGTTGGATTATAATATAGTCATAGGTTTGTGTTTGCAAACAGTCCAAAATTCATCAACATGTGAAGAACATTTGAAAATTGCTGGTGCAAAATGGCGTAGAGATAATGCAAATGATTCTGCATTATGGGGTTCGTCTGTTCGTGACAGTTGGTTGGGTGGAAATACGACAAGCGCGAAGGCTGATGATTCTGGAACAATAGTTACAGGATGCAAACTTCCTTTTTTACTATCAGTTGGCATTGTAA
>JAKSSZ010000038.1 GCA_024402835.1 Alphaproteobacteria bacterium
GTTAGATCCTGTGATTCAACACCCATTTTATACTCCTTTATTAATGAAGTGGTGCACCCCAATGTTGTTGGATATTACGTTCAGCATCCATTGGGCTTATTAAAACTTGTGGTGTCAAAATAACAACCAAAACTTCACGTGTGGCGCCTGTTTCCCGAGAACCCGACAATGCCATAAAATCAGGATTTCCCAAACCATAACGAGTATCATCGTCTTTCTGTCTTACAAATCCAGAAACAACCAACATTTGACCAGATTCCACTATAACTTCTTGCATAAAGGAACGTTCTTCGACTTCGGGTAATTGTAATGTAACCTCGCCTATTGTTTGAGTTGACATTTTTATCAATTCACGAATTGACATTTTAAACAACAACAATATTTTTCCATTTTCCAAAACATTTGGTAAAAGTTGCATTGAAAAACCAGTTTCTAAATCGTCTTGGTCAACGGTACTGGATTCTACGGTGGTAAAATTACGAGACTCAAATCTTTTTATATAGCCAGTTGTTTTTGTATTAGTGACGGGTGCAACACGATTATTACGCGTAGTAACACCAACATTTGTAACAAGAGATACTTTACCCTGTTTCGCCAAAGATTTTATCAAAGCATCTGTTCCGGCCATACGAGACAAAGAACCGTTATTTATATCAGCATCTGTATAAGCACCGCTAACCACATTTCCAGAACCATCAACATGAGTCATACCAGTTAATGCAGACACACTATTAGATAAAACAGCGATATTCATGGAGCTGGCTTCGGTTGTTGCAAGATTATTCTTTGGGTTAGCAACTATATTTAATCCGGATGCAGAATTTATAGCAGCGGCCAAATTCAAACCGAATGCAGATTCATTAGATATAGATACTTGTAATACCTTTACATCTATGGTTACCAATTGTGATAAACGTTTGTTTTGTTTTGTAATATATTCACTTACACGTGCCAAAACAGATGGTGGTGCAGTCACAGTTACTGTTCCCAAACTGCGAGAAACAGTAAATTCTGCATTTTGGGCATTATTTATAATAGACGATATTGTCGATTCAACCTCTTCCCATTCTTTCAATGTAGATTCCAAAGAAACCTGATTCCCATCATCCGTTTGAACCGATGACTGATAAGAAACATCCGTTCCCAACGCATATAATGTATATGTACGTGTTTCTGTTTCATAGAAAACTATTGAATCTTTGTCATAATACCATAACAAATCTAAATCCGTAGATATTTGGGATAACAAATCAGATAATTTACCAGTATAAGCGATATTTATAGTTTTCTTTAATTTATCAGCATCAACCTGACTATCTATTTTTACAGGAATACCTGTAATTGAATTGATATTATTAGCCAAAACCTGTAATGTAACGGCTTCATTTAATAATATAGTTACACCACTATCTGTTTCAAAATTAGCTGGCAAAGAATTTTTATGTTCCAAAACAGTAGATTTATTACCCAACCAAACCCCTTCGGACATAGAAACCGTATCACCAGTAGCGGCACGACCACGTGGATTTTTAGCCATCTCAAACGCTTCGTAAGCATTTACAAAATTTTGATCAACCGCAGCAGAAACCTTTGCTGATTCTTTTAATGTACAACCAGCCAATATACAAGATAGAGCCATGAATATTACAAAACCAAAATTTCGTTTAAACATATCTGTTCCCCCTACTCTATTTTTATTCTTCGGTTGTAGATACAACTATGACCCTGTTTCCTTTGTAAAACTTTGCATAAGGAATTGGTGTAGCCCTTTCAAAATTACGAATCAAAGCAGATGCGACATCTATAAAGCGGCCTTTGAATACAGCGCTTGCTTCTATGGGATATTCGCGAGATGTTGTCCAGACTAAATCCCAACCTTCGGTATCACACCAAGATTGTAAAACCTGACGTAAAGTTTGACCACTGGCAACAACCCAAGAACGAACAGAATCTTTTGCTATTGGCGCACGAGCATCAGCAGATTCTTCAACAACCAAAGAGTTATCTTGGACTTGGATTTTATGTTCTGTGGTTTTTGTAGCAACATCTTCTTCTGTAAAACCGGCACGTTGTGCAAACACAAGATAAGAATCTGTTTTGGGTGCACAGTTTTTATGTGCACTGCGAGATGCAGATAAAACATAACCACCATCATCTTCCAACAATTCACGATGAAGTAATGGCATTTCCGCCATATCGTCACACTCGTTATCAAATCCGGCCGGGACTTGTAATCCGTTATCTATGCTGGGACCACCAGACCAACCATCCAAATCAAACTTTGCAACAGGTTCATCACATTTTTCACCGTCACAAACAATAGCGACATCCGCATCCGAGCCAGCAAGTGGCCAAACTGGAACATATTGTTGTTGAATTTGAGTTGGTGTTTTCTGAATCAACGCAGAGTCATTCAGAGAATATTCAGAATCATTGGTTGTTGTGAATACTTCGGATGTGACAATCTGTGTAGCAGATTCATCAGCAAAAACCAAACCTGTGATACTTATAAATAAAGCAAATATGCCCAAACGTTGGAACATGTTATTCCCTTTCTTTTCCTATTAGTATTCTTATTATATACTATTTGCTATATTTAGTGCAAGAATTAAAAACATTGTTTTTTATTTTTAAAGATAAAATCGCACGAATCGTTTTAACATGTTATACTATACAAGAACAATTTAAATTTTGGAGAAAAACATGTATGAAATTTTATATATTACACTTTTGATTATAACAACCGTATGTTGCATAGTTTTGATAAGTATGTTAAACATACAAAACAAGAAAATTCGTGATTTAATAAAAAACACAACATTGCAATATAACATGATTATCAAATTACAAAACAATTTAAAAAATAAATTTTCTGTAAATGAAACAACCGAAAAGGTAGAAATAATCTATCAAGATTTATTACAAGATTTAGTGACAATTATGGCCGGAATTGAAGTTATGCCAAGACAAACTTCGGAGCATCCATTATGGCGCGCAATTGGTGGAATTATGGAAGCATACGCAACAAACCCATTTGTTTTGGAAAAGTTAAGACGCGCAATTAAATTAGATTCAACAATAGCACGCAGTGTAAACCATTATCTGCAACGGGCAAATTCGTTTTTACAATACCTATCAAATACCGATTCAGATGGTATTTTGGCATCCACATTTACCGATGGATTATTGGGACAATCATTAAGTTTCTTTGCACAGGCACAAGCACTTGCAAACACACCAATACAAAATGACAACTCTAAATAAAAATCTTATCAAAGACATATCAAAAAAACGTAAAGAACCAAAGTGGCTATTGGATTGGCGATTGGATGCTTTTGAACAATGGAAAAAAATGAAAGAACCCCATTGGGCAGATTTAGATTATAAACCAATAGATTACAATTCTTTGAATTACTATAACGAAAGCAAACATATTGATAATTCCGAATTAAAAAAAACATATCAAAAAATGGGATTATCAACCACAGAACAAAATGCTTTATTGGGTATGGCAACAGATACAGTTATAGATAGTCAATCTGTCCATACTTCATGGACAAATGAATTAAAGAAACATGGAATTATATTTTTGCCATTATCCGAAGCCGTTATTCAGTACCCAAATTTAATAAAAGAATATCTGGGTAGTGTTGTCAGCAGTAATGATAATTTTTTTGCAGCATTAAATGCGGCTGTATTTTCAGATGGGACATTTGTTTATATTCCCAAAGGCGTAAAATGTCCGATAGATTTAGCAAGTTATTTTAGAATTGAAACAGCAAAAATCGGACAATTTGAAAGAACATTGATTATAGCAGACGAAGGTTCAAGTTTATCATATATGGAGGGGTGCAGTGCCCCCAGACGTCCAAATCACCAATTACATAGTGGTGTTGTAGAAATAATTGTAAAGAAAAATGCAGTTGTAAAATATTCCACCGTACAAAATTGGTATACCGGAGATTCTCTCTCATACAACAAAAAAAACATACACAATAATAGTATTTTAAATTTTCTAACCAAACGCTCAAAATTCAAAGCGAATGCAGAATTACATTAGACCCAATTACAAATTGGCTCTGCGATTACATGGAAATACCCATCAACGATATTACAAGGAAACAATTCAAAAAGTGATTTTTATTCATTAAACATTACACGTGGAAAACAACAAGCCGACACTGGGACAAAAATGTTACATATCGGGAACAACACAACATCAAACATTGTTTCATACGGTGTAGCAATGGATAATTCAAAACAGACGTTTAGAAGTTTAGTTTCTTTTTCAGGAAAGCACGGTATAAATGCAAGCAAATGTGACACAAGAATTATTGGCAATAATGCAACAGCAAACACAATACCAACAATAATTCATTCAAACGGAACAAACCAACAAACACACGAAGCAACAACAGGTGCGATAGACAAAGAAGCATTATTATATTTAGAAGAATCCGGCATAGATACAGATGAAGCAATTGCTTTGATTATAGGTTCAATAGCAACACCAATATTTAATAGATTACCGCTGGAATTTTTAGTAGAATCAAAACAACTTTTACAAATGGCAATAACCAAAGAATTATAACATGTTAAAAATAAAAAATCTTTTTGTTTCTTTAGATAAAAAAACTTTGCTATACGGCATAAATGCACGTATAGAGAAAAATAAGATATGTAGAATATATGGCAAAAATGGATGTGGAAAAACAACATTGGTAAATACAATTGCTGGCAGTTCAACATACAATATCGATTCGGGACAAATCATATTTAACAACGAAGATATTACAAAAATGGATGCAACAGAACGTGCATTAAAAGGTATATTTTTAGGTGCGCAAAACGTTCCCGAAATTCCAGGTTTAACAGTTATGAATTTTTTAAAGCATTCGTTGATGGCACATGTAAAATATGAAACAAAAAAAGAATTGTTGATGGGTGATTTTTTAACACGATTAACAAAAGCACGAGAACAATTAAACATTCCAGAAAGTTGGTTAACACGTTATATCAATGTTGGCTTTTCGGGTGGGGAAAGAAAAAAATTAATGTTATTACGTTTAATTTTAACACAACCAAAATTGGCTATTTTGGACGAACCCGATAGTGGTGCAGATGCAGTTGTTCAAAAGCAAATAATTGACACAATAAAAAGCATGCCCAAAACAACATTTATAATTATTTCCCATCAAGATAGTTTTGTAAAAAAACTAAACATATCAAAAACTTATATTTTAGATAGTGGAAAAATTACGATAAAGAAATAAAGACCATTAAATTAATTTAATAATTCATATAAATTTGTGATACAATAACAGAAAAAGGAACGGGAAAAATGACAAAACTTGCAACATTATTATTTAAAAAACCAATTATCTTTTCATTAATCAATTCTACTTTTTTACTGGCTGTGTGGTTGTTATGCATAAAACACAAATTTATATTCAGTAATTATTACGGAACAGCCGGATATAATCTAGCAACAAATACATTGATTATTGTTGGTATTGGATTTGCAATATACAAATTAATTAAACATTTACACGATATAGAATTTACACAAACAGATGCAGTTGCAACAATAAATGCAATTACAGGTATATCTTTTATTTTAACAATGGTGTTGATATATGTTGCTAATTTTACAGGATTCATTCAAAAGATAAATGAATCACCCATGAGTGATGGATTACTGATACCAATGATAATGTATATTTTTTGTTTATTTGCTTTTTATGTATTTGGTTTGGCTCTTGTTGGGTTATATATCAAATACAACCGAGCAAAACAACAAGGTATATCAAAATGGAAATTCTTTTGTTCGTGGCCTTTTTGTTTTCTGTTGATATGGGCACCGGGATATTTAATAACAGAAAAAAAGAAACCAAATATATTGATTTCCAGCAAACTATATAATTTTTTTCATAATTGGGTTATGAAAAACCAACAAAATTTAGTCTTTATATTTATTTTCATGGTATTTTTATCAAGTATTTTGGCAACAATACAAATGTTCGTTACGACAATAGCATGTTTGATTTTGTATAAATTATGGACAATGAAATATAAAGATAATTTTTTACAACATATAAATAAAGATTATGCAACTATGGCTGTGATATTAAACTTTATTTGTATAATGAGCACACTTTTTATAATAAAGGGGTAATTGATGAACACTTTACT
>JAKSSZ010000039.1 GCA_024402835.1 Alphaproteobacteria bacterium
ATATGATTACGATTTTGAGCAAGCGTTTTTATAACAGCATCTGTAAAAATTTCCCATCCGTGTCCATAATGAGAATTTGCCATGTGTGCCTGGACAGTCAAAGTTGCATTTAATAACAATACACCCTGTTTTGCCCATTGTGTTAAATCACCATTTGTAATACTTTTATGTCCAATATCTGATTCTATTTCTTTGTAAATATTAATTAATGATGGTGGCAATTGTGTTCCAGATTCAACAGAAAAACATAGTCCATGTGCCTGACCAGGTTCATGATACGGATCTTGACCAATAATAACAACTTTGACAGCATTTAATGGGCATAAATTAAAAGCATTAAAGATATTTTTGGGCGCTGGATAAATAACTTTGCCTGACATATATTCTTGCTTTACAAAGGCGGTCAATTTAGAAAAATATTCTTTATCAAATTCAGATTGTAAAGCATGTTTCCAAGAATCTTCTATTTTTACATCCATTTATATATCCCTGATTTCTATTAAATGATTTTGACAAGCTTTCCATAATACAACATCTATATACCCACGTGGTAAATTTGTCACTTTCTCCAAATAAGAAAACATTTCATCACAAGCATTTTTTATTTCCAGATTTAGTTTCCCATTATCTATTTGTTTATACAAATTTATATTTCCAGAAAACATACAGCCCAGACGTTGTATCCAAATATCATATTTAACAACATTTTCACCCAAATTACGCGCTAAATGATTTGCTGTAATTTTTCCAATATGTGGCAAAGATTGTAAAAATACAAGTCTGTCTGTTAAAGAATTTAATCCATAATAATCGTCACATAATTTTTGACGAGCGTCCCATATTTTAACGATGGCTTTTATTTTATTTTTATTATTAAATATCTTTAATAATTCCGAAACACTTGTATTAGATTTGTTAAATTCTTGTTTTATTTTTTCATAAATTATTTTTGCCGTCTTTTGTGAAAAACCACCAGCCAGAATCACATACATACAAGCAAAAGCAAAATCGGTATCAGATAATTTTTTTGGATGAGATAAATTTTCTTTTATTTCATCAAAAGATTTATCATCGCTATCCAACCCCATTTCGCGTAATGCAGAATCCAAACCAAAAAACCATTGTTTTGAAAACTCTTTCATCTCAAGATTAAATCTTTTGTTGCTTGCCATGCTTCAAAAGCCCGTTGTCTGGAATCACGCCATGCTTTTTGTATGTATTCGTTATATTTTGACATATCTCCAAAAGGTATTTTGGATTTAATTCCCTTTGGCTTTGCAAAACTTTCCATATTTTCCGCCCTTATACATCCAAATTAGCATTTAACGCATTTTCAACAATAAAATCTCTACGTGGTTCAACAACATCACCCATCAACATAGAAATAACTTCATCGGCTTGGGAAGCATCTGTTATTTTTACTTGGAACAACGAACGATGATTCGGATCCATTGTTGTTTCCCACAATTGTTCAGCGTTCATTTCTCCAAGACCTTTGTATCTTTGTATTTTTAATCCGTTTTTCGCATATTCAAAAGCGGTATTTAACAAAGCAAAAGCACCAAATATTTTTTGAGATTTTGTTTTAACTTTTAGAACTGCTGGTTTAGAGAATATATCTATCAATTCATCTTTGTCATGCATACGCAACCACGAACGAATTTCAGGTGAATTTATTTTTTCACGTGGTAAAACATGTGTTTCTGTAACACTGCGTAATGTTCTTGTTATTTTTATACCTTCGGTATCTGCAGTTATTTTCCAACCACGTTCAAATTCAAGTTCTTCGGCATCAAGCATTTTTTCAGTAGCAGCAAAATGTTCTGCTGTTTCTTCTTCAAAAGCCCTATTCAGTGCCAATGCCTCTATAAATCTTAATGGCATAATATGATTTAATGACTGTAAATTGCTACGCATTTCATCAACAAGTTCCAACAATCTTTTAAAATCAGCACCTGCAAGTTGTTGACCGTCAGCCGTTTCTATCATTCCATCTGTTGCAAGTTGATCCAACAAATAATTATCCATATCACGTTCATTTTGAATATATATTTGTTGTTTTCCACGAGTCACACCGTATAGAGGTGGTTTTGCAACATAAATATAACCACGTTCAATAGCTTCTGGCATATGACGATAAAAGAATGTCATTAACAAAGTTTGTATATGTTGTCCATCGACATCAGCATCGGTCATAATGATAACTTTGTGATAACGGAATTTTTCAATATCAAAATCATCTTTACCTATACCGGCACCAAGTGTTGTTATCAAAGCACCAATAGTATCAGAGCCAAGCATTTTATCAAAACGAACACGTTCTACATTTAAAATCTTTCCACGTAATGGTAATATAGCCTGAGTTTTTCTGTCACGACCTTGCTTTGCGGTACCACCAGCAGAATCCCCCTCTACTATAAACAATTCACATTTTGCGGGATCTCGTTCCGAACAGTTCGCCAATTTTCCGGGCAAACTTCCCAATTCTGGACCTGTTTTTTTACGAGATAATTCACGTGCCTTGCGCGCTGCTTCACGTGCAGTTGCTGCCTCTACAATTTTATCTATTATCAATTTTGCAATATTTGGATTTTCTTCCAGATATTGATACAACAGTTCTGAAATTGTATTTTCAACCAATGGGCGAACTTCACTTGAAACCAATTTGTCTTTTGTTTGGGAACCAAATTTTGGATCTGGTATTTTAACACTAACAATACTTGTTAAACCTTCGCGGAAATCTTCACCAGATAAATTTACATCTTTTTTTGTATTTTGTTCCGCAATATATTTGTTTAATGCACGAGTTAAACCAGCGCGAAATCCAGCAAGATGAGTTCCACCATCACGATTAGGGATATTATTAGTAAAACACAAAGATGTTTCTGTATATGCTGTTGTCCATTGCAAAACAATTTCAATATAAGAATCATCTATTGTTTTAATCATTTGTATAGGGTCAGAATTCAATAATTCTTTTGATTTATCTAAATATGTTGCAAAACCCTTTAATCCATCAGCAGAATGAAATTCACGAACTACTTTTTCTGGACCACGCAAATCTTCAAGAATAATTCTTACATTTGCATTTAAATAAGATTGTTCACGTAACCAAACTTCCAAAGTATTAAAATCAAAAGTTGTTCCAGTAAATGTATCTGGGGATGGTAAAAAAGAAACTTCGGTTCCATGTTCATGAGTTGTTGTGTTTTGGGTTATTTCCAAATCCATGGTTGGTACACCATCTGCAAAAGTCATACGCGCTTCTTTATCACCACGCCATACACGAACTTCCAACCAAGATGCCAAAGCATTAACAACAGACACACCAACACCGTGTAAACCACCAGAAACTTTATATGCACCATTGCCTTCGTTATCAAACTTACCACCCGCATGTAATTCACACATTATAAGTTCCAACGCACTGCGCCCTGTTTCGTGATTTATATCAAAAGGCATACCACGACCGTTATCACGAATTGTTGTACTGCCATCTGCATTTAACGAAACATATACAGTATCTGCATATCCAGCCATCGCTTCGTCGATAGAATTGTTTACAACTTCATAAATCATGTGATGTAAACCATCACCACTTTCACCAACATCACCGATATACATTCCAGGACGTTTTTTAACGGCTTCCAAGCCCTTTAATACTTTAATAGAGTCACCAGTATATTCATTATTTACAGACATTTAAAATCCTTTCTTTTTTCTATGTTAAAACATAGCAATTTATGTTATAATTATCAAGAAAAAAGGGGATTATTATGAAATTTAAATTATTATATTCAGGTGACATTTTTACAAACCCAAAAAAACGCGCACAGCACATTTCTGACATAAGAATGCAGTTTCATCCACAGTTAAAAAAACTTGTTCAATTTACACCATGGGATAATTTGACTAAATATATGATACCAACAGCCGAAAAAAGCCCAATAATCACAAAACATATTGGTGGAATTGACTGGAACCCTATTATTAGCCCAAATTTAAAAATGATAGCAGAATTAGATATTTTGTTAATGCACCCAGAAATCATAGGTGTTCCACACTCGGATATAGATAATCGTGTAAAAACCATTTTAGACGGATTACGTTGTCCACAAAACGAACACGAAATCGGGGATAATACACCACGTAATATCGGACCAATATTTACACTATTAGATGACGACCATTTGGTCACAAAGTTAAATGTTAATACAAGTCATTTATTAGCCGAAAACATTTTCCCAGATTGTGTACCACATTCACCAGATTCGGTATTTATGCTAATTGATGTGAATGTTAGAGTAACCGAGGGAACATTAGAAAACTTACCATTTATGGTATAAGTTATTATGATAATGCTGATGTTATTTGGTCTTGCATTTCAAAAGTACCAAAAACAACCCAGCCGATAATTATAGAAACAAGTATAATTCCAGCACTATTTAAAGTGCTGGATATATTTTCCATACTGCGAACAGATTCTTCCATATAATCCTTTGCTAATTTTGACATATTTTTATCAAAATCATTCATATCAGAATATATCATTAAATCCCCTATTAATTCATTGCTGGGAAAATCCATTCCAGTATGTGATAACGCAGCCCCAAGATTTTCACCATTTGCAATATTGTGTAATGTTTCATTTAAAATATATGACAAATATCTATTTGCATTATCTGCCAGCAACTTTAATGCTTCGGGGACTGTCATACCCGCTGATATCATTGCAGATAAAGACATCATCCAACCAACCGAAACTTGTAATTTATAAACATTCCATGGGGGAAATCTATCAAATATAACACGTAATTTACCGGTCCATATTGGCAAAGACAACCATACAGAAATAACCACCGCTACAATACCACAAGCAAAAACATACCAATATTTATTTGCAAAAGATGATACCCATATCAAAGACGAAGCAACACCAGTCCAAACAACATTATTACCTGCGGCTTCGGCCAATGGTGGCACAAGATATATTCCGACCATGATGATTATACCGATAGTCAACAATAACAAAAAGAACGGATATGCCAAAGCCGATAACATAGCACGTTTTATCTGTTTAACACCACCAACAACATGTCCAACATTTTCCAAAGCAATAAGTAAACTTGATATATTACCAGAAGTTAAAAGCAAAGTTTCTTCGGGTGTTACCCATCCGCGTGTTGCTTCGGCAAAAGTCATACCTTGTTCCAAATTTTTTTGCCATTCATGCATAGCAATAGCAAAAGGTTCACCTGTTTTTTTACCATCACGAGATTCTATCATTTCTATTCTGTGTAAAGCATCCATCAATGTAAAATTATTACGCAATAATGATGCAACTTTTCTGCAAGCAGCCATACGCTTATCAGTATCTAATCTGAAAACAAGTTTTGCATATAATAAATCTAACTTATTCATATTTTAATACACCCATGGTCTATCTAACAAACCAACCCAACGTTCTAATTCATCAACACCAATAATACCTTGTAGCATTAAAGACACCGCTGATTCTTTTAATGTACGACCGTTCAATTTCTCAAGCCAATATTTAAACGCTAACTCTGTTTCACCAGATAAAGCCAACTTTAAAAATTCACTGTTCGTTAAAATAATTTCCCCTGCTTTTATTCTGCCAATTGTTCCTGTGCCTTTGCAGTGCTCGCATCCAGAACCACGAAAATACACTTGATTTAAACCCAAATCTCCAAACGTATCTTTTACACGTTTATAAGCGCGATGATTTGTGTGTTCACTTAATTTTTCACGACAATACGGACATAGTTGTTTAAACAATCGCATTGAAACTAAACCACGCATCATTGTTTCATCTTTTAATTTAAATTCTTCTATACCCATATCTAATAATCTTGTTAAAGCAGCCATAGCAGAATTTGCGTGTAATGTTGTCCAAATATTATGCCCAGACAAAGCGCCTTTGATAGTTAATTGTGCAGCAGACAATGTTCGTATTTCACCAACCATTAAAGCATCAGGGTCACTACGTAATGCGGCAGCAAGCGCTTCGGTAAATTTTTCTTCACGTTGCTCTTCATTTACGGCATTTACCACAGGAATTTGATGTGCACCAAATATTTTT
>JAKSSZ010000004.1 GCA_024402835.1 Alphaproteobacteria bacterium
GAAATTTTAGATTTTGGTAAGGTTCCTAAAAAAGACTTTGTAAAATATTTTAGAATCACAGCGAAAACAAATATGTACGGAAAAGATTATTGGCTTTATGATTATTGCACCAAAGAAGATTTCGGAAACTTATTATATGAAAACGCCTTCAAAGATGTAAGGAATTCAGTACAGGAAAAACTATGTATGAGATACTATTGGAGTGATTCAGAAAATAGTATTTAAAAACCGGAGACCACCCTGATTATAACTTTTATCAGGCTAATTTAACAATATGCAAAAATTTGCCAATCACAACAGATTAATTATTGTTCTGGACGGAATGGGCACAGATGTTATTAAAAGAGTATTAGATAAAAACGGCTTTTTTGCTAGCCATTTAACAGGTATTGAAACAGCGATTATTCCCGCTACGACAGTAGCGGCAACAACTGCTTATCGTACGGGGAAAATGCCGTGGGAAACAGGGTTTGTTGGTTGGTCACAATATTATTCCGAAGTAAATGAAGTCATAGAAGTTTTTACAAATCTAAACTATTATACTGGACTTACCTCAAAAATGTCACAACACACAAACACATTACCATGTAAAACAATTGTTGAAACTCTTGTTGATAATGGACACAAAGCATTTGAAATTTTACCATCATGGGCGCCAAATGGATTTGACACTTTTGAACAATGGCTAAATCAAATAGTTATTACATGCAATCGTGAAACAAACGCATATATATATGCATATTGGAATGAACCAGATACAACATTACATGATTTTGGAACAAATAGTGATGAAGTAAAAATCTTATTACATGATATGGAACAGAAAATAGAACAAGCATGTAATAAAATAAAAAACACAACAAAGATTCTTGTTACGGCTGATCACGGACACACATATCAACAACCACTTTATCTGGAAGATTTTCCGTATATAGAACAATGTTTATCTGTTCCAGTATCATTAGAATCCAGATGTGTTTCATTCTTTGTAAAACCAGAAAGAATTAAAGATTTTCCTTTGTTATTTAACAAGCATTTTGGTAAATGGTTCAAGTTAGTCACAAAACAAGAATTTGAAACCAATTATTTATATGCTAATAAACCCGTAAGATTTGTTGGAAACTATGTTGCTTTGGCTATTGATAAATATGGAATATATCAGAATCGTTCTATTCAGGCACATATTTCAACCCATGCCGGTATTACAAAAGCAGAAATGGAAATCCCTGTCATAGAAATAAATATTTAAGCAATATTTATATTGTTGGTATAATTGAACATTTACATACCAGGGCTTATTATTTTTACCTTTCCTTGTCTTATAAGATCGTCCAGATTAAATATTTTTTTATCCAATATTTCAACAGCATGTGGCATCTGTGCTGCATCGAAAGAACCAACATAACTGTTTCGCAAAACATTCCATTTAACAGACGATTCTTTTGCTGTCGTATAAACATAACCAGTTTTATTACCAAGATTAATTGGTTCGCTTGAATTGATAACCAACATATCATTTTCTCGAAAGAAATTTATAATTTTACCTGGATTTTGACGTTCTATCAACCTTTTTACAGCGTATTTTTCAGCAGCATCATAATCTTTTGCAATACCATATCCAACTCCGCCTAATTGTTCACTTGAATTAGCTGATGAGCGAATAACATCATCCATTGATATATCTGCATCTGTACCATGATACCCAAGATTGCCATTTTTTCTTGCAGCAGCTATTTTTTCAGTCTTTGCTTGTACTGGTTTTACAACTCTTGCGGCATCAGCGACATCATCAATATGGTTTGCACGGACAAACTGCATATATTTTTGACCATTTTCTGTTATTTCAACCAATTGTACATTCTCTGTTGCTAAAGATTTGTTCAGCTCAGTCCAACCAGCATCATTAAGACGGTTTTTGGGCAATTTTGCACCTTTACCAGCTGTACTATTCTTCACTTCTGATAAATATTGATCAAAACTTTTACTGGCCTGCTGACGCAATGTCGTTACACTTGCTGTTCTTGCACCACTTGAAGCACCTTTTGTTACATCTACAACATCATCTGCTTTGTTTACAATTTTGGAACCACCAAAGACCATACCATCAACTTGTGCACCACGTTTAGCAATCATAACTTGTTCCATACCATAACTTGAAGCATTACCAGGAACACCCATCATTTCCAGGCCTTCTTTACGCAGACTTTCTTGTAATACTTTCCATTGTGCTTCTGTTAATGATTCTTTTGGTATAGATAGCGATTTTCTGCTTCCGTTCTTAACATCTCTAATCATACCATCAAAATTAAAGTCAGAATTCAATTTCCTTGTAATTGCTGCTGCATCTATTGCATCATCTGCTTTATTTGCAGCCACACCCACTGTTTGCACTGCATCACCAGCTTTAGCGCCTATTGATATTTTTGGTTTTTCAACCAAATAATGCAATGTCCCCTGTTCGCGCAAATCCATACCTTCTCTTGCTAATTCTTCTTTTAATACTTTCCATTCTTCTTTGGATAACGCACCGCTTTCTAACATAACATCTGGTGTCTTTCCAGCTTTTACATCGTCTATGATAGAATTTATATTATCACCAAGTTTACTGCGCACAGCACTTCTTGGTGTTGTTGGTGTTAATTGTTTTGCTACATCGGCCACATCATCTGCTTTACTTGCAGAAACTGTTGTTTGCGCAACATCAGCTGCTTTATTACCAGTTCTTGCAACATCTGCGGTATTATCTGCAGCTTTGACAGCAGCAGAAGGCATATCATCAATACGTTTCAAAACTTCTGCTTCGGAAATAAACTTATTACCACCACCTGCGCTTATATCCAAATAGCGCAATGTTCCGTCAGCTTGTTCTATTTGTCTTACACCTATCTTTGCAAAATCGTCATTCATTGATGTCGGTATTCTATTTAATACTTGAACGTCTGATAATTCAGCACCCGTTTTTATATCTTTATAGACGTCCTTTCCATTAACAACTGTTCTTTTAATTCCAAGTTCTGCCAACTCATCTGTATAACTTGTGTATCCCGATACAAATCTCCCAGTTTTTGGGTCTCTAAATCTTTTTGCTGTAGCATCCCATACAGCATCAGCAATATCGTCAGCTTTACTCGCAGCTTTTGCCACGTCATCTGCATGTGCAGCACCAGCAGCGGCTGTTTTTGCAGCAACATTACCAAATTTTCTTGCTAAAACTTTCGGAAGGTTAATTAAACCTTTTCCAACAGCTACCCCCAAAGACGCCATCTGCATAACAGTAAATAATTTTTCTTGGCATTCCCATGTTTCCCAACAACCCGGTGCTTTTGGATTTTGTAATATCTCATTCAAACGATCATCTGGTAATAATTCTGCCAATCGTGCCAGTTCATCATCAACCTGTTTCAAAACATCACGATTTAACATATCGCTAGCTTGTGCTATTTTACCCATATTTTCTCTTAATGTATTTTCTGCGCATGCTGCTTGTTTGCACACAGTACTTTTTGCCAAGAAAGCATCTGCCCATCTTTGTGGTAACAATTCCTTTTGGCGTTCTGTCACTATTTCTCCCGCCATACCAGCTAATTCAACAGACATTAAAGTAATCGCTAGTGCCGTGGTGCTACCACCAGTAAATACGCCTGCTATTGTTAACCCTGCAACTGCGGTATACTTCCCCGCCTTGTTCAAATTATTTGCAAATTGAGATGCGTTTAATTCACAAGCGCCAGCCTTTTCATCCCAATCAACCAAATCATCATCCCCCGCCCAACCATGAGTTTTAAGTTCTTTTAACATCAATCTTTCAAGTTCAAAACATTCATCTTTTGTTAAACCACGACAATAATGCCCATCAAATTTTCCATCATTACCAATGCATTTTGCACCACTTTCGCCACTATCTCGTTCATATCCAGCCAATTCAGATAAATCATCAACAACAAAATCTATGGGTTTATTATTTGCATAACAGCGTTTAATATCATCATGATTTCCAACCATATTTTATAAGAAATTATCGGCTTTTTTTATTGTTTTATACCCTGGATCGCAACGTACTTCTTGGTAGCCAGACAATTTACTTTTGATATATTTTTTTATTTCTTCTTCCAACGAAAAGTTATTTCTTATAGATATAACCTGTATGTTAAAGAAGGCGTAATTATCCAACCCATCTATTTTAGCCAAAGAGTTCTCAAAATCTTTACTGGACATTGTTTCAAGACCATAATTAGTAAAACGACATGTATCCTTGTCCCATTTTACTTCATGGCCATATTTCTTTGACAATTTATCTAAATTTGCACATTGTGTGGCATTTAAGTTTTTACACACATCATTAGACAAGTTTAAAAGTCCAACATCACCGCCCGCTAATCTACATAATGCAGAACGTTCTGTCACACGTCTGTCTAGATCAACACTTTCTTTGATATCATCAAATTTGAATTCATAAATTGCGGATCCATCCATAGTTGAACAAGCAATATAATCATCATTTCCACTTTCACGATGCTGATTTTTGCAATAGACAGTATGATTGTTTTTTATCTTTGCATATTCTTGTGAAAAACTGATAGCTTGATTTGTTTGTGTTTGGGTCCAGTTAAAGAAATCTTCAACACAATATTTGTTTTTACCAGTTATATTTTTATCTTTACCACAAACCTCGTAATATTTTATATTTGCTTTTTGTTTTTCTTTGGCGGCAAACATAGATGCTTTCGCTGCATCTTTTTCTTCGGCATTTGGATTACAAATACATTCTTTTGTTGAATGACGTATCACAATAGAAGTAAATTTACATGCTTGGCCTGAATATTTATTTGCACAAAAAGCTTTACATTTTTCTGATGTATTATTTTCATTTGTTTCTGCAAAACTTTGTCGCAAACAAAATCCATTACCATCTGCAACTTGTGTTACACACGCTCCACCTTTGAATTCAAAGCCATCATTACATACTGTTGCCATACATGTACAGTTATATTCTTTCTTGAACACAACTTCGCCAGCATATATATTTGTACTGGAACAAAAATCACCAATACGTGTTTCTTTTGTAATTGTTTGCAAAGCATTTGGATTTTTACCATTTTCATCTAAACCGGGACAAAAGCCAGACAAACTATCTTCTTCTAACTCAACTAAAGAATTTATAAAATTTTTACATGATTCAAACCCGTCTTGTCTATATGTATTAAATCCAGCGGCGCGGCATACTTTAAATAAATCATCTATGGAAACCATACCTGTTTCTTGATTCATTAATTCAGAATAAACAGTTGCGGCATCTGTCCGTTTTTGCTCATTTTGCACATTATTTGATAAAGATTCAATCAATGCTTCAGATGTGAAAAAATATTTTTGTTCTGTATCAACATACGATGCTGCACTACACAAGACAAACCCGATTATCACCAAGAGTATTTTTTTCATCATTTCAATACTCCCGTACAACTTTCTGACACTTTTGCTACTTTCTTTATCGCAGCTATTTGGGTTGCATTAAATACAGTTGATGTCATACTTGCCGCTGTGGCACCAATAGATAACACATTACTTGCTGTATTTAAATCTTTTTCTTTCTTTTTACCTGCTTCACTATTGTCTTCTCGGGTTTTATCTGTATTGGCTATTGCACTTGTTATTGTACCTATACCACCCAATGCTGCACCAACTGATGATGATATCATAGCACCTTTGCCACGATTATTTATTGGGCTTATATCTACATATTCATATTCTTTACATGCAGTATATATACTTTGGGCTTCTGTTATATTTTCCCCATTCATACGTGCTTGCATTATCGCAGTATTTAATGCTTTAGTTGCAGATATACATTCGTTTATTTGTCCTTGAAGATCATCTTTGTTTATTGTCTTGCTTGCTATTATTGCACTAGCAACATTTGTTGCTGTATTACCAGCCAATAAACCAGTTCGCCAATTACCCAACTTTTTACTTTTGACTGTTAATTCATCTATTTGCTTCTGTATCGTTTGTTGCTCTTCTACAGAATCATTTTTGTGATTATCATAATATGCATTTAATTCTGTTTGCAAAGAAACCGTGTTATTTTTCGGCTTTTGTTGCATATTTGATTCTATATTCTTTAATTTTTCTAAAATTTTTTCTAACTTATCTATTTCTGTATCTGTTTTTGCCTTTACAAAACCCGTTGCAGTTGCACCAATACCAACAGCCGTTCCAACACTTGTCACTGCTGTGTTTATACCAGCCAAAACTTTTAAATCATGAAGATTATCATCTATATCCGCACATGCATGATATGTATTTTGTAGTGCAGTATTTAAATCAAGCACTTCTGCATTTGCAGACATACATACACTACATAAAATAGGCAATATAACTCTCTTCATAATAGTGAGAATTATATCATAATTTAACTAAAAAATAAATAATTATAAATCTAGAACCGAAGGCTTCTTATTTTCAATAGGGCTTGTCTGATAACAACCAATTTCTACACCGGGGCGTTCATCCTCGTTCCAATTATAACCATCTGGACAATTACACCAATCTCTTTCTATATCCCAAGAACCACCCGCTTTTGTGCATATAGCCACAATTTGTGGGTCTCCACCGACATTATGTTCAACGATGTGTTCTTGTTTCAAAGAACATGTTCCATCATCATTAAATGGCAATCCATTTTTGCACGAGATGGCTTCACAAGAACCATTTCTATAAACACCATCATCAGCAGACAAGCTATCTAATTGAGCCTGTGAACAATCTGGTAAAGGCAACCTAAATTGCAAAGCAAATGTATCACTTGGTATATCAGGATAAGTGTTATTGAACATACTACATGTATTACCAGTAGTACATGTCCAATTTGTTGTTTCTTTTCCGGCTCTGCATTTTGTTGCACCCAAATCATTACATAACTTTGTTACTATACTTTCATCATCCCAAGCATATGGTGTGCAATATTCTGTTCCATTTTCAGTAAAATATCCACCATCATACCCATTTTCACCACCTGTTAAAGCTTCACATTTTTGTTTAAATGTTAGTTTACTCAAATCTATCTTACTATTAGTTGAATCTGCAACACACTTATATTTTTCTAAATCATAATCTAATACACCAACCATATTTCCAGAACATGTTAATTGACAAGTTAGTCCACCTTTTGAGTTTTTTACTTTTTTTGCAGAAAGTACATTATCTGGTATATACTCATTTGCTCCACAATCTTGTCCCTCTGTAACAACAATATCTGTTGTTGCAATAGTCCCCTGACCATCTCTTTGCATTGTTATCAGATTAGCATCTGTTTTATCAATACATTTTTCACCTTTTGCGTCTGGGACTTTGTTAGAATCTTTACAAGCCCTAATCATACATTTCGTTCTGGTAACATCATCCAAAGAGCAATAAGCACCACCAGAATTATTATCACAAGTACAAATATCCATATTTTGTTTAAATTCTGTGCCATCCCAAACGACATCAAGATTTGTAACACAAACAAATTCAGAACCGATTTGTTTTACATAAGTTGTAACACCCGATGCGGTAATTGTATTACATTTTTGGGTAATTTCTGCTTGAGATTTTCCCGATCCAAACGAACACTTTCCATTTGTATTTTGCATAACTGGTGTTCCGCCCTGGGCTGTACACAATGAAGCAAAATCTTTTACCCCATCAACAACACAACCTGTTTTTGTTGAATTTGGAACTTTATCATTTTTACACGATTCAACTAAACACGAAACGTATTGAATTGGGGTTGTAGTAGTTAAAACAGAATCCCCCGTTAAATTTGATACTTGTTTCACTATATTCGCGTCGTCTAGTTTTGCTGTAACTTCTGCTACATCACCAGCTATATTATTTCTACATAATTGAATCCAATTTTTTGCAGCGGCAGAAAAACTCCCCCTTAAATCATCTGGTAAATTATCTGGTGAATAACCATGCGTTACTATGTAATCACCCAAATTTACAGTTGTCTTTGATGTTATGTTTGCAATATCTTCTGTTACAATCTGCGATAACTTTTTTGCTTCTATCTTATTAGTTACAACCACCTGTGCTTGTTGTTGGACTTGTTGTTGTGCCAATCTTTCTTTTTCCGCAATTTCTAATCTTTTTTGATTTATATTTTCATTTGTTGTATCTATTTCTTTTTGCAAAGTATCTATTTCTGTATTTTTCTTTTTCAAAACAACCGCTTCTGCTATATTACCTGCAACACCAACAGCTGTTATTCCCAATGTAGAAATCCCCGCTATTTTCAAACTTTTTTTAACACCAGCACACTTGTCCAATTCTTCCATTTTTGCTTGTTTTTTACGTGTCAAATCGGCAATTCTATCATCATAAGTGTTTGCCATACACATTGTTGGAATTATACTTAACAAAGGGATTAATATTGTTGCTTTTTTCATTTGTTTAACTCCTCTAATGTTGTTTTGGCCTCATCTCGTTCTTGCTTTTTGTCCGTTATAGTTTCTTTCGCATCTTTTATCTTTACGCCTTGGACTATTGCGGCGGTTCCTGTTGCTAATACACCAGCACCACCGATAACCGTGGCCGCTATCCAACCTTTCTTTTGTTTCTGGCAATCTTTAATCTCTTTATCTAATATAGCAATATCACTTTCCAGTGTATTTATAATCTTTTGTTTTTCTAATATCTCTTGGACACTTAAATTTTCATCACCATTTCCCGAGATTTGAATGCCCGCAAATCCGTCTACGCTAATTGAAATTAATACAAATAAAAACAAATATTTTCTCATTATATTCCCTCTACTATTAGGCATAATTATATCATAAATAATGACAAAAGAAAATTAAAATTTGATTATTTTGGTTAATATAATATAATGAAAGTATGGCAGAAGAAAATCAAAGTTTTTTTATACGAGTATTAAAGTTCCTGTTATTAATATGGATATTTGATAGTATTTTTGGCGGGAATAATTAGCAAATAAAAAAGACCTTGAATAGCTCAAGGTCTTTTTGTATAAATTCAATATATATTTATACTCTGGAATTGTTTTGTTGCTGGGGCAATGATGGTAATGGTTGTATATATTTACTTAAATCTAATTCTGGATTTTGTTTCATTATCGTATTCATACCATTTGCAACATAAGTCGCCCATGTATCATTTTTATTATCAAAATCATTTATCAAATATTTACGATTACCATTTGGAAATTCTTGAATAATTTTACATTTTACATATTCATCATATATTTTCTGAAACAATTTTGACAATACTTGTGTATTCGTTATGCTTTGCCCTTTTAAACTTAAATCAATTCCAAAAAAAGAACCCGATCTACCATTACTATCCAAAAAAACTGCATTTGGTTTCTCGTACATTAAAAAAACATAATGAATTGTATTATCTGGACGACGTAAAACTTTTAAATACGTTCCTGGTTTATTTGGGGCGTAAAACAATCCCAAAAATTCAGAGTCTTCGTTTTTACACTTAGATGTTCTGAATCCATAAGGGACACCAAATAAAACAAGATTTGCCATTATTATCATCCTTTATTTTAACGATTTTTTTGCTTTTTATTGTTTGGAGTAACAGAAGATTTTTTTACTTTTTGTTGCCCGATATTTAATTCTACAGTTTTTAATAAATTTTCTACACGTTCAATTGCTGTATTATACACAGAATCTTTCAAACTTTCATTGTTTGCACCAGCGGTAATAAAATTCTGTTTTGATAATTTAAATTGCCTTTGGGCTTCTGTATAATCTTTTTTATCTTTATATATTTTTCCCAATTCTTCACGAGCAAGCCCCGCATTATAATAAGTATTGGCTTTTATATCTTTATCTTCCAATAAATTTCTATTTTGATTCATATGTTTATTACATTGTGACACTATTTCACAACATTTATTATAATATTCTGTTTTTTTATCAACATCTGTCTCGTTATCTCCTAAATGCTTATATGTTATGGATAATGAACTATACGCTTCCATATTGTCCGCATCTGTTTCTATGGCCTGTTCATAAAGAGATTTTGCTTTTGCATAATTGCCTTTGTTATATTCTGCATCTGCTTTATTTAATAGCTTTATAGATAAAACATCCGCAGACATATCATCTGATTTTTCTTTTTGTTTTTTCTTTATTTCTTCAAATTTAACTATTGGCGGTTGAACACCCATACCATTTTCACTTAAAAAATCTTTTACTATTTCTCCACGTTTTCTGGACAAAACGTGTTCTATGGTTGCTTCATCAAATTGAAAATGACCATTTCTAACAATAGTATTATAATCTACTTTTGAAAAAGCATCCATAGACATATTTAACAAATCATCAATTGATATTACGTCAATCGCCAAAGCAGCACAAATCCAGCGTCTTTTAATAGTACCTTCTCTGCAATCTTTGGCACCATAATAATACATAAAAGCATCAGCTATTTGCTGTTTATTTTCTGCTTTATCTATATTATTTGCAATATTATCTATATGTGATGGCATTTGATATCCAGCCAAACACAAAGCAACAGCAACATTGTAATTAAAATTTTTTTTATTTTTTGAATTATCATACAATTTTGAAAACGTTTCCGTTTTGTATTGCAAATGATATTTTAATTGTTGTTCTTTTTCTGCTATTGACATACTCTTCGCTTTTTCCGCATATTCCCCAGTACAATCATATTGCTGTAACTTACCATTTTCATCATGTTCATATACCCACGTTAGTCCTAAAAAATATGTCAATCTTGGTTCTGAACCATGACGTTTTGGCACGGGTTCGTAAGTCTCTAATTCTGCCAAGCCGATTAATATATCATCATAATATGCATCTGTTGCTTTTGATATATATTCTGATTTTTAAATTTCATCTGGATTGATATATTGTCGCCTATTTGATTTTTTATTTTTATGTTCTTTTATAAAAGATTCTATGTTTGATTTTATATTATCAAAATCTTTTGCAACTTTCACACCACCAATACCAGCCGTTAAAATCAACCAATAAAAAAACACTGCAAAAAAAGTTGGGTTATTTTTTACAAAATTCCTTAAAGATTGTTTTATCTTTGATGTGGAATTTGATTTTTTCATATCAGATATTAACTGATTAAATTTTTCTATGATTTTATTATCAAACAAAGCATGTCTGGTTACAAAAGAAGTAAATTTGCCTGCAAACGAAGCAAATATTGCAACACCACGACCAAAAATTTCGCCTTTTGTTTTTGCTTTTATGTTTTTAGATTTTGCAAGTAATAAATCAAATAACTCTTCTGGTTTTTTTACAATTTCTAAATATTTCTTATTTAACATAAGTAAAACCCCATTTTATTGTCGTACTTTCATGTGCTTTTATTATATCACAACCAAGATTTTTTACCAAACATATTATTTTTTTGCTTTTTTTAATTTTTTTTCGTGTATCATCAACACCAAAACAACAAAGGTAATGTATAATGGTTAAAAATATTTTAATATTCGGTGACTTACTTGAAACACATAACAATGTATTATCCACAGCAAAGAACACGGGGATAATTTCTGGGTATAAAAATATCACATCAAATGAATCTGTGACACTATCTGATATCTCTGATGATACAATCATAATGAAAGGTTATATTCATACAGATGATTTTCTACGTAAAATTATTCCAATTATCAAAGAAATATATATACAAAAAAATCTTGGTAAACCTTTATTGACACATTGTGCCGTATTAAAAAATAAAAATGATGGTCAAACATTTATTTTAACAGATGCGGCTTGTATTCCATATCCATCAAACGACCAACGCACAATCATAGTAAATAATGCAATAAATTTATTTCACAAAATATCAAATAATACCGAATGTAATATTTCTTTGATATCTGCGGGGGGAAATACCAATGACAAAGTATCTCCGGAAATGTATGAATGGTGGAAAAACAATTTACACACATTTGCCGATAAACATATAAATTTACGATTGGAACAATTAGATGTCGCATTAAATAAAAAAATTCGTTCTTGTAAACAAACAACGGGCGACATAGCCGATATTGTTGTATGTCCCGATATAAATACAGGCAACAGTATTTGGAAATGTTTAACAACATTAACTGATGAATGGTTATGTGCCGGTATTTTGATGGGTGGCGAAATACCAATTATATTAAACTCACGCGGGGATAGTATCGAATCAATGTTATACAGCATAGAAATTGCAACAAAATAATTTTTACTTTACTCTTGAATTAACATATTTAATACTTAAAATATATTTATAACAAAGGAGTTTTTATTTTTACTTTTACTATAATACTAGTATGTTTAATTTTATTTTTCTTATTAACATATAATTCATTGGTTGCTTGTAAACAAAATGTCAAAGAAGCATGGAGTACTGTTGATACTCAATTAAAACGCAGATATGATTTGATACCAAATTTAGTAGAATCTGTAAAAGGTTACGCAAAACACGAAAAAGAAACGTTAAATGCTGTTATTTCTGCACGCGCAAATGCCATGACCATGACGGGTGTTGATAAAAGTGCTTCTGAAAACGTATTATCTGGGGCTTTGAAATCTGTATTTGCGTTATCAGAAAGTTATCCAGAATTAAAAGCAAATGCAAATTTTGTAGAATTGCAACAGGAATTATCTGATACAGAAACAAGAGCATTCTTTCGAGCGCCCTTATTTCTTCTTTCTCTGATATTCTCCCAACAATGAATACAAAAGTACATTCTTTTCCATCTAATATCATTGCTGGTATATTTAATTTTCACGAAGAAAAATATTTTGAATTGGATGAATCTGAACGCGAAGTCGTGAAGCACGCACCAAGTGTAAAATTCTAAGGTTGTTTTATGTCAAAAGATGTTTATCAACATATAAAAACAAATAACAGAAAAACAATCTTTTTAATTTGTTTGTTGCCAATTATATTGGCAACAATTTTATTTTTATTATCATGGGCTTTTATATCACTTGATGACGCTATAAATATATTATCAAGTGTATTACCGGTTTTACTGATTATCTGTTTAATATGGACAATCATATCATATTGTTGTGGAAGCAAAATGATGTTGGGGTTTGCGGGTGCAACAGAATTAAATGCAAAAACAGAAAGCAATAAAAAGGTTCTTCATAGTGTTGAAAATATTGCTTTGGCTGCCGGAATACCAACACCAAAAGTTTATATTATAAATGATGACTCTTTAAATGCTTTTGCTACGGGAAACTCCCCAGAGAACGCATGTATTGCTTTGACCAGCGGTATTATAAAAAAATTAGAACCTTTGGAATTAGAAGCCGTTATAGCACACGAAATGGGACATATAAAAAATCGTGATATACGGTTGGATGTTATAATTATTACTTGTATTGGTGCATTAACTTTACTAGCCGATTTAATTGCCAGAATTTTATTTTATAATATTGGCAATTCTTCACGTGATGATGATAATGCACAAACATCCATTAAATTAGTTTTAATTATAGTTTGGGCAACTTTATTAGTTTTTAATCTGATTTTTGCCCCTATTATTTACTTTTCAATATCCAGAACACGTGAATACCAAGCCGATGCTTCATCAGTTCATATAACCAGAAACCCAGATGCTTTGATTTCTGCATTGAAAAAAATTAGCACAGATTCCCGTGTAGAAGCATTAGACAAATGCAAACTAATGGGAAATGTTTGTATTGCCAACCCAACAGAAAAAAGCAAACAATTTGCCGGCATCGGTGAAACCCACCCATCTATTGAAAAACGTATAAAAAGATTACAATCTATGAAATAAATAAAATAAGTTGATTTTTCATTTATCTGTTTAATAATGCATACATATGATTCACTACCAAAAGGATATAAAATGTCTGAACTTGAAAGATTAAAAGCAGAATTGGCCACCAGACAACAACAATTCAAATTAATATCAAATGTTGATGAAAAAGAATATATTGGCAATCAAATCAAAATGTTACAACAAAAGATAAAACACTATAGCCGATAATTTTTTATTTTAATACTTGAAACCAATGCACTTTTTCCTTTACTATAAATAGTATAATTAAAGCAAAGGAAAAGATAATGAGAACAATCGGAACGGCCGCATTTGGTTTGAGAGCACCTATATTCAAACAAGGTGATGATGTTGCAAGCATTGTGACAAATTTAATACTGGATTCTGGATTAACAGTCAAAGACAAAGATATCGTTGCTATAACCGAAGCCGTTATGGGGCGCGTTCAGGGGAATTACGCTACAATAGACGAAATTGCCACAGACATAAAAAGACTTACAAACAATGCTGAATCTATCGGGGTTGTTTTCCCGATATTTAGCCGAAACAGATTTGCTATATTATTGCGCGGAATTGCAAAAGCAACCAAAAGAGTTGTTGTATTATTATCTACGCCAACAGACGAAGTTGGTAATGTTTGTAAAAATCACCCATTTACAGGTATGAATTATGATGAATATTACAAAAGCATAATAGAAGAAGAAAATACAATTGCAGAAATTTATATTTCCAATGACATAAAAACATTAAAAGATAAAAACATCGATGCTTTTATTGCTTCCGATATACACACAAAAGATATTACAAAACAAAAATTATTAAATTATTTTGATAACGTTATTGATTTAACAGATATATTACATAACAAATCTGAATATGGATTATTGGGTTCAAATAAAGCCACTGAAAATACAGTAAAGTTATTTCCAAGTGAATCTTATTGTTCCAAAATAATAAATACTATCCAACAGAATATATTAAATAAAACTGGAAAACACATAGAAGTAATGATTTATGGTGATGGCTGTTTCAAAGACCCAGTTGGTGGTATATGGGAGTTTGCCGACCCCGTTGTTAGCCCGGCTTTTACCGATGGATTAAACGGAACACCAAATGAATTAAAATTAAAATATTTGGCTGACAATAAATTTCATAATCTTTCTGGCACAGAATTACAAACAGCAATAAAAAATGAAATACAACAAAAAGACTCTATATTAAAAGGACAAATGTCTTCACAGGGCACCACCCCCAGACGCATAACAGATTTATTGGGCAGTTTATGCGATTTAATCAGTGGCAGTGGCGATAAAGGAACCCCTATCGTTTATATCCAGGGGTATTTTGATAACTTTGCAACAGAATAACGAGAATTACAATAATTATGAAATACAAACTAGATACAGATTACATAAATAAATTAAAACAAAAAACGGCAGAACAGGGTATCGTTTTTAATACCCCAAAAAAGACAATTACAACAAATGAAAATTTGCCTGTATCAATATTTGATAAAGCTCTGGAAAAATTAAAAGGAACAACAGCCAAACGGGAATTATTAAAATTATTCCAAGAATTTGGATATGCCTATTTAGATAGGCCGGAAAAAAATTTAAAATTTTACTTGAATTTCACAACACAAATTCAGGGATTTACAGACTTTACAAAAAAAATGGTTGTCTGGTTCAAGATATTAAACTCTTGCTTACACGAATTGGGATTTGTTTTTTATCAAGAAAAATTGTCATATACTCTTATAATTCCTATGGACAATCCGCAAAATATAAAGGTTTATAAAGAAATCTCTGGTTCTATACCATTTTTGGTCAATAAAAAAATTCCAACACAGGAAAATTTGGAAAAATGGATTGAAATGAGCAAAAATTTCAAGTCGCCTCAAAAACTTGACAAAACAAGATAACCGTGATACTTTTTTGTAAAATTAAAAAGAGATTTTTATGAAAGCATCGCAAGTATTTTTACCATTTTGGGATTTATTCGTAGCAATCTTTGTATATTATCTTTTTATCGAAGGTCTAAAAAAACTCGGTTTAGTAAAAAGTAAATAAAAAAGTTGCGTTTTTATAAAACCTGTGATTAAATAGTGCAAGCAAAAGGATTAAATTATGGCAACAAAAAGAACATATCAACCATCTACAACACGTCGTGTAAAAACACATGGTTTTCGTGAAAAGATGGCTACAAAAAGTGGACGCGACGTTTTGAATCGCCGCCGTGCATGCGGACGTAAACGTTTAGCCGTATCTGCTATAAATTAAAAAAATCGCCAAATGGCGATTTTTTTTTTAATTCCAATAACATATTACTTTTGCATGTTCCGTTTCATCTGTCATGATTTTGTGCTTTGTTTCATGTGGTGAAAGCAAAACTTCTATACGAACAGTTGGTGTATTTGGATTTATTTCATGTTCAAAATAAATTTCCAAGCCACGTAATTTATGTGTATTTCTGTATTCAAATCCAACAGATTCTGTTGCCCATACAGCATACACCGCATTATTTATGTGTTGATTTACATCAATATCATCATAACGACAAGATATAACATGTGTTTTTGATGGCACAAAATCAGCACATTTTTCAAAAGTTCTGTCAAATGCGCGTTCTGGTAAAACAGACCATTCTGGTAAAAAATCTGATATTCGCAAAGGTCTGCGCGTAGTTAAATCTATTAATACCCATTGACTGGTAGCGCGAACCATTAATCTACCATCCGCACCACGAATTTCAAAATCACGAATTGCTTTGACACCACCGTGTCCAGATGGCCACGTTGAAAAAGTTAATTCTTCATTTGCACGTGGCAATTCAATAATATCAACCAAATAATGCGTGACAACCCATGCGATATTATGCTCTTTGCAGAAAGTTCTGCCACCATTAAGCATTTCGGCATTTTTATCTGCCAATCCCTGTAATTCGTTCATTAACATAACAGGGCGAATAACCCCATATCTATCACATTGATAAGTTTTAAGATAGTGTTTTTCTTCTAATTTTATCCCCATTTCCCTTTTTTTCCCCCACACGAATTATTTAGCTTTCCTTATACAAGAAATTTTACACAATAAAACTATAAATTTCAAATATGAATTAAAGCACAATCAAACTATTGACAAAACATTTTTTTATACTATAATATATCATGTGTAAACCAAGGAGAGTTTTATGAAACCACAATTTGAAACCATTTTTTTAACAATTTTACAAAAAATAGATGATAAAACTATACAAATAGAAAAACAGGATAGCGAATATGTAATATTCAAACCAATAAGAACAGGTTTAAAACAAAATATTGCAAAAGTTATGATTGATGATGAAAATGAAAATGCCGTTAACGCAACTATTTTCGTGTGGAGTAACACCCAAAATACATTCAACGTATTCACAACAACTGTTCCTGGTTGGAAAACTAACGGTGATTTAACTTATGAAGAAATTTTAGATTTTGTATATAAAATAAAACAAAAATATATAATGCAAGTAAAGAAAAACAAATTACAAACTGCAACTTTACAAAATTCAAAATTAACAAATATTGAGCAAAGTGTATTATCAGAATTAAATACAAGTATACATCAAAACGCAAAATAATAAAACACTGTGAAAAAGCACCGATAAATTCGGTGCTTTTTATAATGGATTTACAACACGACAAAAAGATACCGCACAAACTGATTTTGCACCCGCTTTACGCAGTATATGTGCCAGCTCATTAAAAGTAGCCCCCGATGTCATAACATCATCAACCAATAAAATATTTTTACCGGATATATTTTTATTATTTTTTATAACGAATACACCCGAAATATTTTTCTTGCGCTCTGCAAATGATTTATGTCCCATATCTGAACGATATTTTCTTTTTACACTATCAACATCTAATTTTGCAGAAAAATATTTTGCTATTGGTTTTGCCAACAGTGTTGCCTGATTATAACCACGCACAAACAAACGTTTCCACGCCAATGGAACAGGCAAAACAATATCTATTTTCAAATTTGGAATATCTTTTAAAACAAAAATCATTGCTTTTGACATTATTATTTTATATTTAAGAATAGATGCATGTTTAAATGGTAACATTATACTTTTTGACATATCATCATATACACAAACACTGCGTACAAAATCTAATTTTGATGTATTTGATATACAATTCGGGCACACAGGTTGATTTCCCAAATCTAAATCGGCTGGAAACGGATAGCCACATTTATAACATTTTGGATTTGATATCCATTGAAATTTATTCCAACAAT